>JAQGPA010000074.1 GCA_028293325.1 Pedosphaera sp.
TTGGAATCGACCCCCTGGAGGAACTTCCACTCCAGTGAGCCCCAGAAGCCGTTGCCGGTGCTGGCGTGAAAGGCGATGCTGTAGCCGCACAGCCACCACAAGATGGTGACCAGCCCGGCAATGCCCAGGCACTGGGCCATGACCGAGAGGACGTTCTTGCGCCGGACCAAGCCGCCGTAGAACAGGGCCAGCCCGGGCAGGGTCATGAAGAGCACCAAGGCGGCGCAGACCATCTGAAAGGCGTTGTGGCCGGGACCCGAGCCGCTGACCTTGGAGACCACGTTGGTGTCGGTGGCCGTGGCACGGGCGGCGTTGTTGACATACGCCTCCAGGTCCGCCACCCGTTGGTCCAGAGTGGGATCCTTGGGGGCGGGTGCCGCGGCGGGCGCGTTGGTAGCGGCGGCGACGACGGCGGCCGCAGCATTGGTGGCGGGCTCATCAGCCGCGCGCAGAGTGGCGCCGGTGAAAAGCAGGCCGGCCATTAAACTGGTTACGAGGAGTAAATTTTTCATGGTTAAGTTAAGTTGAAAATTCTGATTGGTGAATTGGGTGGTGGGTTAAACAGCCTTTTCGCCTTTTTCATCGGTGCGAATGCGGATCGCATCCTCAATGCTGGACACGAAAATCTTGCCATCGCCAATCTTGCCGGTCTTGGCGGCCTTTAAAATGGCCCCCACCGCCGGCTCCACCTGGTTGTCGGCAACCACGGTTTCGATTTTGATCTTGGGCAGGAAATCAACGGTATATTCACTGCCCCGGTAGATTTCGGTGTGGCCCTTCTGGCGGCCGAATCCCTTGACCTCGGTGACGGTCATCCCCTCGATCCCGATCTCGCCCAGGGCGTCCTTAACTTCCTCCAGCTTGAATGGTTTGATGATGGCTTCGATTTTTTTCATTGTTTGATTTGGTTAACTCAGTGCCGTGTGGTGGTGAAATGTGCCAACGAGGAGCCCGCTTCATTCAGTGCCGACACCACGTCGGCAATGAATTGATTTAAATAAAAGCGTCGCCAAGTCATGCTTCCGCCTGAGCACGAGCGATGCCAGCATCGCCAACGAATATTAATAATTATTTAATGCCATGATTTTCTTGGCATTAACGCAGCAAAAAAATGAATTCCCATTATTTCACGGCAACGAGGCACTGGAGTAATTTGAACAGCTTGGCTTTTTTTGCACCGATACGAACGCCCTCGCGAAAACCACTCTCATTTCTCGTCGGCGGTGAGCCCCGACTGTTGAGGAAGATCAGCTTTTTGGCAATTGGGATGCAATTACCTGGCCGGGAAAAAGCCAGCGGATAATCATATATAATCCGTTTGTAGGTATAATGTTACGCATCAACAAGCAGAGCACGTGAAAGCGGCCAACCGTTGTCTCCTGGCAGGATTAATTACCATGCAACCGTTGTTGGAAGAACGTTGTTGAAGCCAACCCTTCGCTTTTTAGAATGGCTGCCAATTTCGATGGAGGAAGAATGGAGAACTTGAAAGCGCTTTCATTAAATGCGCTCATTCCTTGAAATCGGGCTACAGGATGGGCGGCAATTTTATGTTAAAAACAAATTAACACTGGTGAATTTTGCGGATGCGGCCCATGCCAGCAGCGCAGCATCTGAAATTACCGCGCCCGTGTTTCTGAAATATTTTCCGGCAAGCCAAACAGTTGCTCCGCTTTGACTTTCTCCGCCACCCGCAATGACCGCTGGATGTTGGCGAACTCACGACGCAAGCGCGCCAGTGGATGATCAGGGAACCATTCATCATGTTGTTTGGCATCCGGATTCCAGTCGCCGTTAATCATCTTGCCATCCGCGCCAAGCTTTACCCGGCCCTCGTTTCGCGCCTGCGCGAGCAGGAAAGTTTCGCGGATGCCGGTGATGCCGCGCTCCGCGCATTGAATCTTGAGAATGAAACTGAATTCAGCAAATGGAATGGCGAGCGATCCCAGGTAATTCATCCCACGCGGCTGATGCGGCCGTTTCAAGATGGTCCAAATGCAAGGAATGCCGTCCAACTCCAGCAGGCTGAACTCGACCATTTGCACCCGCCCATTGCCGATGCGTCCGCGATAATATTCCTGCAAGTCGGCGGTGTCTCGCGCTTCCCGGGGCAGTTCGGGCGGGCCGGGCAGAAAGTAAACAATGATGCCGTCGCCGCGCGCCGTCAGCCAGGTGCGTTGCCGTTCCGTCTCGTTGCGAAAGGTGTATCGGGATGCGTCAAATGAAATGGATTCAAGAGTTGCTCGTGAGTTTTCAGTGATCATGCGCCCAAACTTGTGCCGGACGCCCACCGTCCGGAGCGGAGACAGTTACCATCTTGTTGTTTGCAGTCAAGCGCAGGATTCATTTCTCTGCGTTATCCGTCCTAATTTGTGTTGGCCGCGCTATTACCCTGCTGACACCAAACTGAGTCCATGGGCCTCGCGCCGCAATGATCGGAATCGGCTTGCGTCTGCCGACTTTGCCCGGCTTGCCAGCCAATAGCGCGCAATTCCTGAGCCCGCCCGGATTTGATTGACTTTTTAAATCTTATTAAGATAACGTCTGCCCTTACTCAGACTGAATAAACCATGAGGTTTCTCCGGCTTATTTTGTTGCTCGCGTGCAGCTTTGGCGTTGCTACGCGAGCATCCTGCTCTTCCGGTATTGCGCGCGTCTGGGACGAACAAATCCTTTCCGCCATCCGCATCGATCTCCCCAATCCGCCGGTACACGCGCGAAATCTCTTCCACCTCTCCACGGCCATGTACGATGCGTGGGCCGCGTATGACACCAACGCCGTCGGTTACATTTATCATGCTAAATCCACGGCCGTTGACGTGGCCGCCGCCCGTCGCGAAGCAATCAGTTATGCCGCGTATCGGATACTCCGCGAACGCTACCAACTTTCCCGCAACGCCTCCACCACCCTGGCCGCGCTCGACGCCCAAATGGCCACGCTTGGCTACGACCCCAATAATCTTTCCACCGACACCGCGACTCCCGCCGGCGTGGGCAACTCGGTGGCGGGCGCCGTGTCTGCCTATTTTATTCAAGACGGCGCGTTGCAAACGGGATTCTATCAGGATTACCCGCCCGACCAAGGCGGTTATGCCCCGGTTAATCAACCCTTGGTCACGGCCGATAGCGGCACCATCGCCGTGGACCCGAATCGTTGGCAGCCGTTGTCCATTACCAATGGCGCAACGCAAAACGGCCTGCCCGTTCCGTCGATTCAAACATTTCTCGGCTCACAGTGGAAAGCCGTGCGACCATTCGCTCTGGCGCGCTCGGATACCAATTTGCCGTGGATCGATCCCGGCCCGCCACCGCAACTGGGCGGTGTCGGTGATGCGCAGTATCGCAGCGAGGTGGTCGATATCATCAGCCACAGCAGCCAGATGACGCCGGATGATGGCGTGGTCATTGATATTTCACCCGGCGTATTCGGCAACAACAGTCTCGGCACGAACGATGGCACCGGCCACGCCGTCAATCCCGCCACCGGCCTTCCGTATCCGTCGAATCCCGTCAAGCGCGGCGACTTCACACGCGTGCTCGCTGAGTTCTGGGCCGATGGTCCCAACTCCGAAACTCCGCCCGGCCATTGGAACACCATCGCAAATGCCGTCAGCGATAATCCTTCTTTTTCCAAACAATTCGGCGGCGTGGGACCGGTGTTGAATGATCTGGAGTGGGAAGTAAAACTTTACTTCGCCCTCAACGCCGCCGTCCATGATGCCGCCTGCGCCGCTTGGACGCTCAAACGCCAGTACGATGGCTGGCGTCCCGTCGAAGCCATTCGTTACATGGGCCAACTCGGCCAATCCAGTGATCCGAATGGAGCCTCCTATAATACGAATGGGCTCCCAATAGTGCCGGGACTCATTGAAGTGGTCACCGCCGAAACGTCCCAGACGGGTGGACGCCACGAGGGATTGCCGGTCGGTGCCGTCGCTATTTTCGCGTGGCCCGGTCAACCGGCGAGTCCGGCAACCCAATACAGCGGCGTTCACTGGATACTGGCCGCGAATTGGCTGCCGTATCAGAAGAAGACTTTTGTCACGCCGGCGTTCCCCGGTTACATCTCCGGCCACAGCACCTTCAGCCGTTCCGCTGCGGAAGTGCTTACGGGCATTACCGGGTCGCCCTTTTTTCCCGGCGGCCTCAGCTTTTTCATCTCGCACGCCACCAATTCCCTCACGTTCGAGCTTGGCCCCAGCCAGGATGTGCAGTTGCAATGGGGCACTTACTTCGATGCGGCGGATCAGGCCGGGTTGTCGCGGCTGTGGGGCGGGATTCATGTTTCGGTGGACGACTTGACGGGGCGCAAGGTCGGCTCGCAATGTGGACAAGCCGCGTGGGCGCTGGCGCAAAAATATTTTGATGGTTCCATCACGCAGACCCCCGTTGCGCTCACCATCCAACCGGCAAATTCCGGCGGGTGCGCTGTGCGTTACAACACGCTGCGCGGATTTTTCTACAAAGTGCAATCCACCACTGATCTCCTCCAACCATTCACCGATGAGCCCGCCGGATTTGTCCAGGCCCTCGATTCATCGATGCTGTTCACGGATAATGTGGGTCCCTGCAAATTCTTCCGCGTCGTCAGCACTCCTACACCGTAAAAAAATTCAGTGGGGTTGTTACCCTATTACAGGTCAGGTGCGGCATCGTTATTGTACACGGCGAACAGCAAACATGCTGGCCCAAAATGAGGGGTTGTCTGATGGTCCAACCGTCAACCGCTCCCTCCTTTGTCCGCTGTGGAAAGCATGAATTAACACATGTTGGCCTTGAAAATGGGAAGGGCAGGCTCCGGTCGTTTCGGAGCCTGCCCTTTTTTGCCAATTAAAAATTAAACCAGCCGTTTTACTGCCACTGAGGTCTCAAAATAAGAGTTTCCCGCTTTGCCTCCGCCGCCAGTTGAACATCAATGGGCATATGCACATCGCCAAAGCGCACTTGCATTTTACCGGTCTGGTTTAAATTCGGCAGGATGGACATTCCTGATAATATTCTGATTCGACGCAGAGCAACGGGAGGATCAAAACCCATTTGCGGTTTCAGCGGGAAGGTTGCTCCGCGTTTGACATAATTGACGGAGACAATATGTGCGCCGGTTTCAGCAAGAAAGACAGACAGCCTTATCTCTTCTGCTCTGTCCGTAAAACCAGGTAACAAGGTCGCAAAAAAAGGGGTCAGAATTTGCACCAACACCCGGGTTCCGTCTTCGTTGACGGCATGCAATACAACTTCTTTAGGCATTTTATTTAAGCGGCTTTGCTCTCCAAACGCGCCAACTCGTGCCGGAACCGTTCCCGTCCGAGCTTTCGTCCGACAGATTACGGGTTGGCGAGCTCATGGTCAACCGCGTCAGGTCCCTTTTCTAGGGCTGTCCCATTCAAGAGCAGAAAACGCCCGGTCCGGTGTTTCCCCAGTCGAATTCTTCCCTGTTGAAGTTGACGGGGTCCTGAATTAAGATTTCCCCTCTTTATGACGTTGACCGAGAAAATATTGGCGCGCGCGGCGGGCAAGGCCCGGGTTGAGGCGGGGGATAATGTCTGGGTGCAGGCGGACGTCCTCATGACGCACGATGTCTGCGGGCCGGGCACCATCGGCGTTTTCAAACGCGAATTTGGCAAGACCGCCAAGGTCTGGGACCGCCAAAAGGTGGTCATCATTCCCGACCATTACATTTTTACCGCGGATTCCAAATCAAACCGCAATGTGGATATTCTGCGCGACTTCGTCAGGGAACAAGACCTTCCCTATTTCTACGACGTTATCGACGATCCGTCCGGTCATTGGGTGTTTGATCCCTCCAAGGGCGCGCTCAACCGCCAGTACGGTTCCAACTACGCCGGTGTTTGTCACACCGCGCTGCCGCAGAAGGGCCACACGCGGCCGGGAGAAATTTTGTTCGGCACGGATTCCCATACCTGCATGGCGGGCGCGTTCAACGAATTCGCCACGGGCATCGGCAACACCGACGCCGGTTTCGTGATGGGCACGGGCAAGCTGCTGATCAAGGTGCCCGAGACGATGCATTTCCGGCTGGAAGGCAAGTTGCAGCCGGGCGTCATGGCCAAGGACATCATCCTGCATTGCATCGGCGAGATTGGTTTCGACGGCGCCACCTATCGCGCGATGCAGTTCGACGGTTCCGCCATTGAGAACCTTTCGATGGATGACCGCATGACCATCGCCAACATGGCCATTGAGGCCGGCGGCAAGAACGGCATTTTTGAATTCGACGCGCAGACCAAGGCGTTCGTGGATCACCGTTGCCGCTTGAACGGCACCAAGGCGACCTACAATCCCGTCGAGCGCGACAAGGATGAAAAGTTCGTTTACGAAATGACCGTGGATCTTTCTCAACTGGAACCGACCGTGGCGTGTCATCCCGACCCCGGCCAGCGCAAAAAGGCGAAGGACATGGGCGACGTCAAATTGGATCGCGCCTACATCGGCTCCTGCACCGGCGGCAAGACGAGCGACTTCCTGGAATTCGCACGCGTGTTGCGCGGCAAGCGCGTGGCCATCGACACCTTCGGCGTGCCCGCGACGCCGGAAATCGTCCATGACCTGCAAACCGCCAAATGGGGCGACAAGACCGTGTGGCAAATCCTGGTGGATTCCGGCGTGCAAATGACGGAGAACGCCGGTTGCGCCGCCTGCCTGGGCGGACCGGTGGATACCTTCGGCCGCATGAACACGCCGATGAAATGCATCAGCGCCACGAACCGCAATTTCCCCGGACGCATGGGCCACAAGGAATCGCAGGTGTTCCTGGCTTCGCCCGCCACCGTGGCAGCGAGCGCGCTCACCGGCAAGATTACGGATCCGCGCGAATACTGGAGTTGATTAATCCAAGGCGCCGCCGCCGCGTTTAGCGTGGCGGTACGTTGGCAGCGGAAGGGGAAACACCCAACCGCTCCACGAGCGGCAGCAGGCCGGCCTCGCACTTTTGGTAAGCGGACGGATACACGTGCAGCGTGTCGCGGTAATCCGCCGGAGTGATGAATTTCCCCGGCTCAAAAACGGCAACCCCCGCGACCTGCTCAAACTGGCGCGCCAGCTTTCCATTCACATCGTCCACGGCGGTTTCAATTTTATCCGACCAGACCAACCGCCGCGGGAACGACACTTTTCCCGAGGGAATGATCAAGGTCAAAACCACGCCTGCATTGTGCTGACGGCAGAGATGGATGATCTCGCTAATATTGGCGGTGCATTGCTCCTGGATCGCCCCGGCCACCTGGGGCACCACGCCGATGGTTTTCAGATCGTTGATGCCGACTTGCAACACCACGACATCCGGTTTTTCAATCAGTAAAACTTGTTCCGCGCGCAACCGAACTTGGGCGGTCGTGGCGCCGGGCACACCCGCGTTGATGGTGCAGAAACGATTGGTCGGCAGGGCGGGCCATTGCGCCGCACGGGAATCGCCCAGGAACAAAACCCGCAAGCCGTCGGTCTTGCCGGAATGACTGACGACCGATGGGCCTTCCGGTTGCAAGCGCACCAGGAGCTCGCGCGCATAAAATTGCCGTGCGAGATAGCACAGCCCGATATTCAGGCCGAGCGACGCGATGAGCACCAGGATGAACGTCCGCGCCAGCAGCGAACGGCGGGGCGCCGTGGGCGGGGCTTGCCTGTTGTACTTGGACATGTAAGGGAGTTCCAAAAAGTGGAAACTCAATGCGCCGACGGGAATCGCCAGCAGGCTGCCCAGCGGATGGAATGCGGGCGGCACAAAACCACCCAGGGTCAGCGGTTGCTGCCATAAATAAATGGAGTAAGTGCGATTGCCAAGATAATGAAAAACATTGCCGAGCCAGCCGCGTGGCGCGATGCCTTCCAGATAACAACCCAGGCAACCGGCCACCAGCAGCGTGCCAGCCAGAATCACCACTTGTTTTTGCACGGTCAACATGGCCAGCGCCAGGACCACCAGCGAAACCGCGCCGCACCACGTCAGCAACCTGCCCCACGCGCCGACCTGTTTGGGAAAAGTGGTGCGCAGGAATTCCACGAAAAAGCCGGCCATCATTGGCCACGCCGCCACGCCAAAAGTGTATTGGCTATAGTTTGTTTTGCCCACCACCGACAGGCCGCCGACCAGCAGCAAGCCCAGCACCACGCCATAGACGCCGAGCCGCCGGGCGATTGATTTGCCACCCGCAAAAAAGATCAGTGGCGCCAGCAAATAAAACTGCATTTCACACGCCACGCTCCACAAATGCGAAGTGAGGTTGTCCTCCGACCCAAAATAATTGCGGTAGTATAAAAGCGAACTCGGCAGCGCGCTGAAAAAGGCTTCACGGGCGGCGGGTGAGATCAGGCGCGGTACGGCAATCAAAACGAGCAACGCCATGCCGAACAAATAGAAATATTTTGCCGGCACGAGCCGTTTTGTCCGTCGCACCCAGAAATATTTTGCGCCGGCCAGCTTTCCCTGCGGTCCGCGCGAGAGTGTTCGGAAAACCAATATGCCCGAGATGAAAAAGAAAAGATTTACCCCCGCGCGACCAATGCCCGGCACGCGCCCCGTCACATGATACGCATGGGAAATCAGCACGAGCACCAAAGCCAGCCCGCGCCATTGGTCCAGCGAGCGGTCGGGCGCTGATTGCGCGAACGAAACCGCGGACTTCGTTTTGACCGATATATCTGCAGGCGGAGCGATTGGCATCGCCACTTCGGCGGTCGCGCTGCCAGCGGCTCTCGACGGGTCAATCATGCAGCTTACACTAACTTTGCCGCCGGACAGGTCAATCGCATTTAGCACAACCTCGTTTCCCGGCAAAATCCCTTTACTTGCGGGCGTGAGCTCTTCATTTTAGCGATGGCTGGCATTGGCAATTGCGCCCGCCCCTGACAAATGGATCGTGAAAAATTGGATAATTGGTGTGAAAAGGCCATCCTGGGCCTGGTGCTCGCCATTTTGGTTATCGGGCCGCTGGCCATTGGCGCGGTGGGCGACTGGCAGTTTCTTGTGCTCCAAGGCTTGACGCTCGTGGTGATCCTGATTTGGGGTGTGCGGCTCTGGGCCAGCCCCCGGGTCAAATTGCTCTGGCCGCCGATCTGCTGGGCGGTGCTGGCGTTCGTGGCGTATGCCATGGTCCGCTACTGCCAGGCGGATATTGAATATGTGGCGCGGCAGGAGTTGATTAAAATCCTGGTCTATGCATTTCTCTTTTTTGTCATCCTCAACAATTTGCACCGGCAGGAATCGACCCAGATCATCGCCCTCACGCTGATCTTTCTGGCGTTGGGAATTTCCGGGTATGCCATTTACCAATTCCTGGCCAAGTCGGACAAGGTTTGGAATTTGACCCGCGTGGCACTGTATCATGGCCGCGCCAGCGGAACCTTTTACAATCCGAACAATCTGGCCGGCTTCCTGGAAATGATTCTGCCCCTGGGCCTCGGCTACATGATGGTGGGGCGACTCTCTCATATCACCAAAATCTTCCTCGGCTACGCCTCCCTGATGATACTGGTCACCATTGGCTTCACGGTCTCGCGCGGCGGCTGGATTGCGACCGGACTGGTGCTGCTCGGGCTGTGCGGCGCGCTTTTATTCCATCGCAATTACCGCCTACAGGCATTGGTCCTGCTCGTGGTGCTCATGGCAATAGGCGGTTTGCTCGCGCCCAAATTGCAACTGGCCCAGGAGCGCTTCAAAGTCATCCTCTCCGATGGCCGGCATGGAGACATGCGGTGGTCCATCTGGGGGCCGGCGGTGCGCATGTGGGAGGACCACTTTTGGCTGGGCGTGGGCCCGAGTCATTTTGATTACCAGTATCGGCTCTATCGCCCGGCGGAAGTGCAATTGCGCCCCGATCGCGCACACAATGATTACCTGAACACACTGGCCGATTATGGTGTGGTGGGTACGGCGCTGGTCGCCGCCGCGTGGGGGCTGTTGCTCCTGGGCGCGTTTAAGACCTGGAAATACGTGCGGACGGCGGAGGACGATTTTGCGCGGAAGAAAAGCAACAAGTTCGCCTTCCTGTTGGGCGCTTCCCTCGGCCTGATGGCAATTCTTTTTCACTCCCTGGTGGATTTCAATATGCACATTCCGGCGAATGCAATTCTGGGAGTTACCTTGATGGCGCTGCTCAGCAGCCAATTGCGGTTTGCCACGGAACGCCACTGGTTCACTGCCGGCCGGTGGACGAAAGGCGCCGTCACCGTCATCATTATGGCCGGAGCGGTTTGTTTCGCCTATACCGGTTGGCGCGGCGGGACGGAGTGCTTCCGTTTGCGACAGGCGGAGCGACAGCCGGTCTTTTCCTATGCCCGCATCGACAAGCTAAAACAGGCTTGGCAGGTGGAACCGATGAATCCTGCCACCACTTTTGCCATCGCCGAGTGTTATTGGATGAAAAGCCGGGCGGGGAGCAATGAATATGTGGCTTTGGCGAAACAAGCCATGGAATGGTATCAACGGGGTATGAAGACCAATTCTCACGACGGTTATAATTGGCTGGGATATGGTCGGTGTCTGGATTGGATCAACTCGCCAGACGATGGGAAACAGGAGGATTCCATGCCTTATTATCAGCGAGCCAATGAGTTAGACCCAAATGGGTATTTTACAACGGCTTACACCGGCTGGCATTACGTGCAAACCGGGGATTATGCCGCCGCTCGCAGTTGGTTCGAACGTTCCCACCGGCTTGAGTGGAAGGATAACGAAATCTCGGACAACTACTTACCGATTGTGGAACGGCGTTTGCAGGAGGCGACTACGGGTCATTGAGAGGAAACATCAACGGGGCCGTTGAGGCTCAAATTGGCAGGCCGGAAAGGGCTGGAATTTCAAGCCATTGAATATGGGCATCTGCATGGGGCGGAAGAAATTAACCCATTAATAGGTTGACAGGGCGGCTCCCAAACGCTAAACCATCGGGGTAAGCTGAAATAAATTTTTAGGACCTAAAACAGCAATATTTATGAAAACGATCCACCGTCTTGCCCGCAAGCTGCTCACCAGCGCCATCGTCCTCAGTGTGGTTGGTTTGGCAGCCCAAGCCATGGCCGACTCTGTCGTCGCCAAAGTCATTGGCGTGAAAGGCGCGGCGCGCTGTTCCATCAATAATAAGGATTGGAAAAACGTGAATGTTGGCGATGTTTTGAAGCCGGGCACGGTCATTCAGACGGCGGAAAAATCGCATGTAGATATCCAATTGGGCGTCAATGAAAGCGGTGGTGTAAAGCCGATTTCCAACAGTGGTGCCAGCGGCAGCGGACTTTATGATCCTGAAGAACAGACTGGCAATGTGGTGCGTCTTTCGGAGAGTTCCGTATTGAGCCTGGACAAACTGACTTCGAGCCAGACCGGGGCCGATGCGGTGGAAGAAACCCAGTTGGATTTGCGCGCGGGCCGGATCATGGGCAACGTCAAGAAATTAAGCGCCGCCTCCAAATATGAAGTCAAGATCCCGAACGGCGTCGCCGGCATCCGCGGGACCATTTACCTGATCAGCTCCTCCGGGTTTGTTCAGGTGTTGGCCGGTTCCGTCGTGGTGGCCGTGGTGGGCGCGGATGGTTCGGTGGTGACGCAGGTGATTGGGCCTTGGCATCAGTATGATCCGACGACCGGCTCCATTACCGAGATTCCGCCGGGTCAGCGTGGTGACCTGATCCACGAAGCAAACGACCTGCACCACGGGCAGACCCCGCCGACCTCTTATCCGTTGGACCACACCATCGTTTATGTCACGCCAACCGATGGGAACGGCCAGGGACAGAATAATAATAAATAATAACCAGGGACAGAATAACAACGCTCCTTAGTCCAGTCTTACTCTTTTGAAACCAGAGCAGCCTTGTGTTGCTCTGGTTTTTTTGTGTACCTTGCCGCCGTGAACCTGAAACCTTTCACGCGTGCGCCCATTCTGATTGCCGCTGGAATCATCGGGTTGGTCTGCCTGGTGCAAATTATTCGGTTCTCCCAAATCGAGCGTCTCGAATGGATGACTTACGATTTGCGCGTGCGCGAGGCCATCAAACATCCCGTCACCACCGCCACCAACCTGGGTTTTGTCGATATCTCGGATAAAAGCATCGAGGCGTTGAATGATGGTTCCTTGGGCAAGGGGTTCACCTATGGGTTGTACTGGCCACGCCATATTTACGGCCGGGTGGCGCGGGAATTAACCATCGAAGGGGCCAAGGTGGTGGCCTTCGATGTTCTTTTCGGCGATTTGCGCCCCGACCATGCGGCGGTTCCCATATCGGACCAGATGGCGCTCGGGTCGGATGAGTATTTTGGCCGGCTGATGGGAAAGATGAGCAATGTGGTGCTGGCGGCGGAGCGAGGCACCGTTCCCCCGCCCTTATTTCGCACGAACGCGCTGACGCTGGGGGATATTTCCGCCGACCGGGATGCCGATGGCATTTTGCGGCGCGCCAAGGCGTTTCAGACCTATCACAAATGGCATCGCGCCTTTCAGCAGTTGGAGGATGACCCGGATTACGGCGTCAATCTGAGCAAGGCCGTCATCGAGCCAAAGCGCATAATCTTACCGCGCGCGGGCGCCGCTCCCATCATTTTCCCGATCGACGCCGATGGCCGGTTCGACCTGGCGGATTTCGCCGGTGACAAGATTCCCCCCGGCGTGGAACGGCATCCAAAAGCATTCACCGAAGATCGCATCTGGCACATGGGCATTGTGCTGGCCGCGCGGGAATTAAAGCTGGATTTGGACAACGCGTCGGTGGAATTGAACAAGGGACGTATTATCCTGCGCGGTCCGGGCGGCGTAGCGCGCACCATTCCCGTGGATGCCAGGGGCTATTTTTACATCAATTGGCGATTGAAGGTGAATGACCCGCATCTGACTGAATCCGCGTTTGAGCATCTGCTCCAAAAGGATTTGCAGCGATTGCGCGGCGAGACGAACGGTTTGGCAAATGAATGGCAGGGCAAACTGGCCATCATCGGTTCCTCCACCACGGGGAATGATCTGACCGATCATGGCGCAACGCCGCTGGAGGAAAACACCTACCTGGTCAGCAAACATTGGAACGTGGCCAATTCCATTCTGACGAATCACTTCATCCGTCGCGCCGGTTTGCCGGTCGAACTGCTGCTCATTTGCCTGCTCGGTGCCACCGCCGTTTTTCTTAACTCGAAGCGGCGTCCTCTGGTGGCATCGATTTGGATCCTGGTGGCCATGACCGGCTACGTGGCGCTGACGTTTGCGGTTTTTATCTGGTTTGGTTACTGGCTGCCCATGGTCCTGCCCCTGCTCGGCGGCCTGCTCGTCACCCATGCCTGCCTGCTGACGTACCTGGTGGTTTTCGAACAGGCGGAACGACGCCGCGTCAGATCCGTATTCACCAAGATCGTTTCACCCAATGTCGTCAATGAATTGCTCAAGACGGAAAAGCTGCCGCTGGATGGCGCGCTGCGGAACATCTCAGTGTTGTTCGCCGATATCCGCGGGTTCACGGAAATGACCGATGTGAACCGGGAAAAAGCGGCGGAGCACGTCAAACAATTCAGCCTGGTGGGCGAAGCGGCGGAAGCGTGCTTTGAAACCCAGGCGCGGGAAACGCTCGATACGGTCAACCTCTACCTCTCCACCATTGCCGAACAGGTCATTCTCAATGACGGCACCATTGATAAATTTATCGGTGACTGCGTCATGGCTTTTTGGGGTGCGCCCATACCGAATCAGCAGCATGCGCTCTGCTGCGTGCGTGCCGCCATCAGCGCGCAGCGCGCGGTTTACACTTTAAATCGAAAACGCGAAGCGGAAAATCTCCTGCGCGAGGCGGAGAATGTGAAGCGGGCCGAAGCGGGCCAGCCTTTACTGCCGCTCCACGCCATTCTCTCCGTGGGCAGCGGCATTAATACCGGCGTGGTGACGGTGGGGTTGATGGGCTCGGACAGTCATTTTTTAAATTACACCGTCTTTGGCCGGGATGTGAATTTGGCCAGCCGTCTGGAGACGGTCTCCGGCCGTGGCCGCATCATCATCAGCGAGGCGACACTGGCGGAAATCATTCAGGACGATCCTGACCTGGCCTTGTCCTGCGCGGAATTGCCGCCGGTCACGGTAAAAGGCATTCGGACGGCGGTGCGCATTTATGAAGTTCCGTGGCGCACGGGAGAGTATGCCGCGCCCGCGCCGGAGGCGGCGCCGTCCGCCGCCATGTCCGGCTACGACACGATTCACATTACCGGCACCAGCCAACCCTCGGCTTAAAAGCTGCCGCCGATTTCGGCGCGGACGATTACTTCTTCAATCCGACGCTGCTGGCCCGCTTGGCGATTTTGCGGCTGGTCTTGATTTTCGTCACGGTGCCAATCTTCAAATACTTTTGCCGGATGGTTTCGTAAATCTCCTCGCGGCGTTGATGGAGGCGCTTGAGTTTGCGCGGCTTGACCCGGCTCAGGCAATACGCCGTGAGCAACGGCAATGCAATCGTGGAATCGACATAAGCCACGACGCAATCCGGGAGCGAGTCCGGATCCACCTTGCCCCAACTGACAGCCTCGGCCGGTGTGGCACCGCTCAGGCCACCGGTATCGGGACGCGCATCGGTGCATTGCAGGAAATAATCGTGCCCCTTCTCCTGGATGCCCATGACCTCCTGGATTTGCGGCTCGGTCTGGAGCATGAAATTCTTGGGCGAACCGCCACCGAGGATGAACACGGAGGACTTGTGTCCGCTTGACTTGGCTTCATACACGATGGCGGCGGTCTGATTGACGTCGCGATTGACATCCAGCAGCAGTTGGGAATCGCGCATGGCCATGGCGGCCACGTTCATGCCGATGGAGCTGTCCCCGGGGCTGCTGGTAAAGATGGGGATGCCGCACTCGTAGGCGGTGGCCAGCATGGAACTGTCCTTCAAGCCCAGCTTCCGCCCGCGTTCGTAAATATATTTGCCGAGCAGATAGTGAAATTCATCCGTGCCCATCGTGCGCTGAAATTCCGGGCCGCGAATCACTTCGCGCACGAACGCATCGGTATCGAGCAGCACATTGTAATCAAAAAGAATGTCGTAGATGCGGATGACGCCATCGCGGTGGAGATCGACGTCATTGAGGAACGGCGACCCGGCGTAGAGCTTCATGTTCAGCCCGTAATGCAGGTCATGGTAAAGATTCGCGCCGGTGGAGACGATCCAATCGATGAAGCCCGCTTTCATGAGCGGGATGAGGCAGGATTTTCCCAGGCCGGCCGGCGTCAACGCGCCGGTCAGGCTCATGCCGATGTAGCCATCGTGCGGCAACATCTTTTCGACGAGCAATTTTGCGGCTTCGCGCAAACGTCCGCCGTTGTAGGCGAGAAAAGTCTGGTCGATGAGGTCGGCGGCGGAAATATTTTTACCCACGCCCAGGGGATTGAGGCGCGGGTAGGCGGCAAATTTACGAGATACTGATTTACTCATGCGCGCAGTGTTACGAAAACCGCGCCAAAGGCAAATTTATTTTTGACGGGCGCTGTGAAAAACCGGTTGACCGGGAGCCTGCCGCCACCTAGTCCACCGTGGCGAATTTGGGCAGGCTGGGCTTGCGGACGCGGGGCTGCACATTGGGCACCGCGGGTCCTTCGGCTTGCTTGAAATGGACCTTGGAGCGCAGGAGCAGGGTACCCAGGCAGAGATCAGCGAGCGGGAGCACGACGTTGAAATTTTTGTGCATGTAACGGTGGTGCAACAGATGGTGGCCGTTCAGGCGAAAATAAATACCGGAGCGCTCAATGTCGCGCTTCTTTGGCAGGTGCATGCACCAATGGATATATTCATAAGCACCGTAATAGCTCACGAAAGCGAGCAAAGCCCCGCAGACAACGCCCCAACTTCCCAGCAACCAGGTGGCGAGTAAAAACGGCGTGATGCCTACCGCAATGAGCACCGGGCCATTCCACCAGGCCATGGGAATGGTTTCTTTGTCCTTGTCATGGATCAAATGATAGGTGTGATCGGCCTTGAAGGTCTGGTGATGTACGATGGCATGGGCGCGAAAGGCATAATCAAATTTGCCGACCGGCCGGTGCATGAAATAACGGTGCAACGCCCATTCAAAAAATGAGGCAAAAACCACGGCCACCACGAAACTGGCCGACATCCAAAAAACAAATGAGTGCATAATCAGGTTGTGCTAAAACGCCGACGGACAGCATGAGTGTTCCACCCGGAAAACATGATCCAATGCCAGCTTTTAGGGTGCCAAGTTCGATGCGTTTGTGAAATTCGTCAAATGGTTTTTTAATTTTTGTTTGACCAAAATTGTTCACGGAGGAATTTAAGACGGATTCGCCTCATTCCGGGACAATGCCCGGCATTTCAAGGGTTCGCTTGCCCTTGTCCCGTTCACTTGGCACACTGTGACGGCATGCGTGAGACATTCCGTATTTGGAGAGAAAATCTCGAACCGTTCTTTTTGGACGTGATTTTCGAGCAGCGCCAGGGTTACCGGGCGTCACTGATCCGCTCGGTGCTGTACCTCTCTTCCCTTCTGTTCCAAGCCGGCGTCAAAACCCGTCGCTTTCTTTACAACGTCCGCATCCTGCGCGATTCCACACTGGGAGTGCAGGTCATCGCCATCGGCAACCTGACCCTGGGTGGCACCGGCAAGACACCGGTGGTGGAAAAATTCGCGCGCGCCTTGCAGGACGAGGGCCGCACCGTCGCCATTCTCTCCCGCGGTTATCGCTCCAAGCCGCCGCCCTTGCAAAAACGGCTCCTGAACAAACTGCTCTTTCGCGACGACAGCAATCCGCCCCGCGTAGTTTCCGACGGCAAATCGTTGCTGCTCGATTCCGAAGCGGCCGGCGATGAACCGTACATGCTCGCCTCCAATCTCAAGGACGTGGTGGTACTGGTGGACAAGGACCGCGTCAAGAGCGGCCGCTACGCGATCGAAAAATTTGGCTGCGACACCCTCCTTCTCGACGATGGGTTCCAATACTGGAAGCTGCGGGGCCGGCGGCAGGACATTGTTTTGATTGACCGCCAACAACCTTTTGGCAACGAGCACCCGTTCCCGCGCGGCACGTTGCGCGAACCGCCGTCCCAGCTGGCGCGCGCCAGCACCATTTTCATCACCAAGAGCGATGGCAACACGCAGGAGTTGCGCCGGCGCATCGCCGAGTACAATCCCACCGCCGGCATCATCGAGTGCATCCATCACCCGCTCTATTTTGAGGACGTCTTCACCGGCGAACGGCACGGGTTGGACCTGATCAAGGACCGCAAGGTGGCATCGCTGAGCGGGATTGCGCAGCCGGAGAGTTTCGAGCAAAGTCTGGCTGGCCTGGGCGGGGCGGTGGTCTATTCGAAACGCTTTGCGGACCATCACCGGTTCTCGCAGCAGGAAATTCTCAATACCATTAATCGCAGCAAAAAGCGGCAGGCCGAGTTGATCATCACGACGCAAAAGGACGCCGTGCGTTTTCCGAAAATTGACCGGCGCGACCTGCCGATTTATTTTATGCGCGTGGAAATCAAGATCCTGAGCGGCGCGGACGGCTTTGAGGACTGCGTGCGCAAAATCTGTTTCCGTTAAGTCATGGACCGATTGCTCTACTATGTGGCGCTGTGCCTGATAAAATTTCTACAGGCCCTGCCGGTCGTTTGGGTGGCGCGGGTGGGCCGCGCGGGTGGAGCGCTGTTTTATTGGGTCGATGCCCGGCATCGCCGCGTGGTCACCGGGAATCTCACCATGTGCTTCGGCCAGGAGAAATCGCCGGCGGAAATTCACGCGCTCGCGCGGGAAAATTTCCGGCGCATTGGGGAAAATTTTGCCTGTGCGGTGAAAACGGCCTCCATGGAGCTCGAGTCGTTGAAACAACACATGGAAGCGGTGGGGGTGGAAAAGCTGAAGCTGACGGGCGGGCCCGAGGCCGACACCAGCCGGGTGTTTGCCATTGGCCACTTTGGCAACTTCGAAATATTCGCGCGTTCCATTCAATTGCTGCCGCAGTATCAGGGCGCCACCACGTATCGCGCGTTGCGCAGCCCGGCGTTGAATCACCTGCTGCTCTCGATGCGAGAGAAGAGCGGCACCTTGTTTTTTGAACGACGCCTGGACGGCGCGGCGCTGCGCGCGGCCATCAACCGGAAGAATTTGTTCATCGGTTTTCTCTCGGACCAACATGCGGGCGACAACGGATTGCGGCTGCCTTTTTTAGGTCATGATTGTTCGACCACCAAGGCCGCGGCGGTTTTTGCAATGCGGTACCAACTGCCGCTGCACACGGCCATCTGCTATCGCACGCGCCCCGGCTATTGGCGCATCGAAGTGGGCGATGCCATCCCCACGCATGAGCAGGGGGAAATGCGCAGCGCGGAAGCAATCATGCTCGACGTGAATCGCGCCTTTGAAGTCGCCGTCCGGCGCGATCCCGCCAACTGGTTCTGGGTTCATAAGCGGTGGAAACCCGCGCCAAAAAAAGTTGCCGTTCCCAAACCGGCAGCGGAGTCGTCCGGCGTGATGAAAACCGGGGATGCGGTCTAGCACCCAGGAACGCGCCATGCCTTCCAACTCTCCCCAACGGATTTTGGTGCGCGGCGTCAATTGGCTCGGAGACGCGGTGATGTCCACCTCTGCCCTGCAACGCTTGCGCGAGGCGCGGCCGGCCGACCATATCACGCTGCTCACCCATGAGAAACTGAAGGACATCTGGGCACGCCATCCCTCCATCAATGACATGCAGACTTTCGCGCCGAATGAAAGCGCGTGGAGCGTGGGCCGCCGCATGCGCCGGGAAAAATTTGATATAGGTTTGGCGCTGCCCAATTCCCCGCGCTCAGCGTTGGAACTTTGGCTGGCCGGCATTCCGCAACGTGTCGGTTATGTCCGTTCCTGGCGCAATTGGTTTTTGACGCAGCGCATTCAGCCCCGTCCCGGCTCGGTAGCCATGCACAAGCGTTCGGCGGCTGAGATTAATGGATTAATTCGAGCGACAACCACTCAATTAACGCCAGCGCTACCGGCGAACGCCCATCACATTCACCAATACCTGCACCTGACTGCCGCGTTAGGCGCAAATCCCGAGCCGTTGCCGCCACTTTTGGCAGTCCCGGACAAAGCGCTCGCCCAATTCATCGAACGGTTTGCGCTGTCGCCAGCGTCCTCGGAAAACCCGGTTTGGTTCGGGCTCAATGCCGGGGCGGAATATGGTCCCGCCAAACGCTGGCCGGAGGAGCACTTCACGACAGCCGCAATTGAAATCCAGCGGCGTACAAAATGTCGCTGGTTGGTCTTTGGCGTGAAGACTGAACTGGAATCAGCCATGCGCATTGCGACCAATATCTATCGCGCCACCGAAGCGGAGTTTGGCCGGGAGGCCGCAGCCAGGAATCCGCATGTGATCAATTTGGCCGGCAAGACGAGCGTTCGGGAATTATGCGCCGCGCTCAAGTTTTGCCGGGTGCTGCTCACGAACGATTCCGGGCCGATGCATGTTGCCGCCGCATTGGGAACGCCCGTGGTGGTGCCGTTCGGCAGCACCTCACCGGAGTTGACCGGTCCTGGCCTGCCCGGCGATACCCGCCATCAATTGCTGCGCGCCAACGCTCCCTGCGCTCCCTGTTTTCTGCGCCAATGCCCCATCGACTTTCGCTGCATGACCGGCATCAGTGTGGAACGCGTTGTGGCGGCGGTTTTGCGGGTCGCCGGTTAGCTTGCCTTTCCGGGTCAGGTGCGGAATACTGGCCTTGTGCAAGTCACGGTTACACAACTCACCGAACAGTTGGTCGCGTCGTATGCGCGGCTCGGAGGCATTAATCATCTGGATGGAAAGAATCTTCCGTCCAAGCGGGCGATTGCGCTGATCACGGTGGACCTGCTGCGCCTGCTCTTCCCCGGTTTCTTTGACGAGAAACTTATCCACTCATCGGAAATCAAGGTGGAGACCGCCACGCTCATGGATTCGGTGCTCGAACATTTGGAGGACGAAATTTACAAGAGCCTGGAGTATCGTCCGCCGGAGAAGCTGGCTAAAAAGGATTTTCGGTCCACGGCGCATGAGCTGACGTTGGAGTTGCTCGGCAAACTCCCCAGGATTCGCGAACTGCTGCAATCAGACACCGAAGCGGCTTACAACGGCGACCCGGCGGCCTTGAGCAAGGAAGAGATCATCGTGGCCTATCCGTTTATTGAGACGATTGCCGTCCAACGCCTGGCCCATGAGTTATACAAAAAGCATATCGCGCTCATTCCCCGCATCATGACCGAGTGGGCGCACGGACGCACTGGCATTGACCTGCATCCGGGAGCCAAGATTGGCTCGCACTTTTTTATCGATCACGGAACCGGCGCGGTGGTGGGCGAAACCGCCGAGATCGGGAACCATGTTAAAATGTATCAGGGCGTCGGCTTGGTGGCGCGCTCGCTGGCCGGCGGCCAGCAATTGCACGGACAAAAGCGTCATCCCACCATTGAGGATCGCGTGACGATTTATGCGAACGCCACCATCGTGGGCGGAGAAACGGTGATCGGCGCAGGCAGCACCATCGGCGCAAACGTATTCCTGATGCAGAGCGTCGGGCCCAATTCGCTGGTTCTTCAGGAAGATGTCAACGTGAAGGTCATCAGCAAGGCCGATCGGGCCAAAAAAGACGACTTCCAGATTTGAGCGGCGACCGGCCGATTAAAACCGCGTCAGCTTTTCCAATTCCTTGTAACGCGTCTCAATGGCGCGACGCGTGACGCGGGTGGTGAATTTCAAGCCGAAGCCTTCGCAGCAGAACGAAGCCACCACGCTGCCGTAAATCATCGCGCGACGCAAATTGGCGTCGATGGAACCGCGCGCCGTGGAGAGATAACCCATCATGCCGCCGACAAATGAATCACCGGCGCCGGTGGGGTCCACCACGCGATGCAAAGGATAGGCGGGGGAGATAAACAAACCATTATTGCGCGTGGAAAGAATTGCGCCATGCTCGCCTTTTTTGATGATGACATATTTCGGCCCCAGCTTGTGGATCTTCTTGAGCGCGGTGACCAGGTTGTCTTCCTGCGTCAATTGGCGCGCTTCGCTGTCGTTCAGCACAAAGCCATCGACGCGTTTGAGCAATTGGATCAAATCGGGCATCGCGATGTTCAGCCAGAGGTCCATCGTGTCGGCGACCACGAATTTGGGCCGGCGCATCTGGTTGAGCACATGGCTTTGCAGTGACGGCGCGATATTGGCGAGCAGCACGAACGGCGAAGCAAGATAGGAGACGGGCAGCTTGGGCGTGAACGATTCGAAGACGCCCAACTCGGTGGCCAGCGTCCGGCGGCTGTTCATGTTCACTTCGTACTCACCCGACCAATGGAAGGTTTTGCCGGCGGCGATTTGCAATCCCTCCAAGTCCACGTTGTGCCGCTTATAGAGGTGAACATAGCGCTTGGGAAAATCTTCGCCGACAATGCCCACGAGTTTCACGGGCGCAAAAAAGCTGGCCGCCACCGCCGCGTGACTGGCCGAGCCGCCCAGCAGGCGGGGATTTTCCGCCTTGGGAGTTTTAATGGAATCCAATGCTGTCGAGCCAACAATTAATACACTCATTAATTTTAAATTGTGAATTTCGCGTTTCAGTTCGAATGAACGACCGGGGAAGTTACGCACTAGGAGGGTGCCTGACAAGCCTGACCTCGAAATATTAATTTAAGTAAGACGCTTATGGAATTGGCGGCAAGCCTGCGCGATATCCGGCGCATTCAAAATGGCCGAGACCACGCAAACTCTTCGTGCGCCGGCAGTTAGGACAGCGTCAAGCGTCTCCAGATTGATGCCGCCGATGGCAAACCAGGGAATGGTGACGTGGGCCGCCGCCCAACGGACGTAATCGAGCGTCACCGGCCGGGCGGTCGGTTTGGTGCCGGTGGCATAGACGGGGCCGATGGCAATGTAGGCCGGTCCGGCGGCCAACGCGCGTTCGGCCTGCGCGGGCGCGTGAGTGCTGAGGCCGATTTCGACGGGTGAATTTTTATTTTTAATTTCGGACACCTGAGTGTGGCCCGCATCAAAAAAATCCTCCTGGCCGAGATGGCAAAATTCCGCGCCGACTTCCATGGCGATGGCAAGATGATCATTGATCACCAAGCCGACGCCCGCGCGACGGGTGACGGGAAGAATCGCCTCCGCCAAGCGGCGGACTTCTGCGGGCGGGGAATACTTGGCGCGCAATTGAATCAGGTCCGAGCCGCCATCACAAAGCTGCTGCGCGACCCACTCCGGCTTGCGTCCATGCAGGTAGGCCGTATCAACAAAGGTATAAAGCCGGCAATCCAAAAGCGATTTCACGCCATCAGCCTAACGAAGTCCGGTCTGATAAAGAAGCGAGAACGCGCTGGACGTTATTTACAATTTTCGCGCCGAGGCGGACCCGCCCGGACTGCGCCTATTACGATGATGGCGAATGTTATCAGAAAACCTTTCACGGTTCCACACTCTGGCGAAAACCGTGAAGTTTTGGCTACAAACCGTCAGTCAGCGAGTCCGTTCGAGCAGCAGGCGCCACAGCCATTGCCAGCGCGGCGTCAAGAGCACCAGGGCATCCTGAAAACGATCCAGAAACATCAAGCGTTGCAGGGCACGTGCCCAGGCGAGCCGCCGGGCAAATTGTTCGTCGCAATGGCGGGCGACGGTTTGTTGCGCCTCAGGCCAAGTCATCTCGCCACGGCTGTACGCGGCAATCGGTTCAATGGCCAGTTCGGCAGACTCAAAGGCCATCGACATGCCGTTGCCGGTGACGGGTGGAATCATGGTGATGGTGTCACCAATGCAACATTCACTGGAGGCCACGGCCCGTTGCGGTGCCAACGAAAGCCCGGCCACGGAACAAAAAGAGTTTTCGTCGAACACGGCATCAGCGAGGCGGCCATGCCGGAGCGAGCCCATCGCGCCACGCAAAGTTTCCTGCCAGCGGAGCGGAGCCTCCGCCGTGGTGACGGGCCGGCGAAAGAGGCCGCAGATGTTTACTTCCCCGTCTGTCAGCCGGCTGATGCCGACATAGCCGGCCGGAGAGAGATGCATTTCCAGATCAGCGGCAAGCTGGACGTTGCGGGCATGGACCTTCAAACCGAACCAGCGCCAGCCGTCGGCCACTGGTTGAACCCGTCGTCCAGTGGCGCGCACGATGCCGGCGGAAAAATCATCGGCGCGCCAACGCTCGTTCTCGCGCAGCTCGCCGCCGAGTTGGCGGTATTGCGCGGCCAACAGTGCGTCGAGCACAAAGCGGGAGACCAACATGGCCGGCTCGGACAATTCACGAATGGGAGATTTCCGGCGCGGAGAAAAGAACGCGGCGGTGTGCCCGGAGATTGCGCCGGCCGCCATGAGCGGTTCGCGCAGGCCAAGACGGGCGAGCGTGGCCTGGCCGCGACCGCTGATAAATTCGCCGCACACGCGATGCCGCGGATAATGCCCGGCTTCCCAAACCGTCACGGGAATGGAACGCTGGCGCAGGCCGATGCCGAGCGTGAGTCCGGCCAGGCCGCCGCCAACGATGGTGATGGGCTTTTTATCGGGCATGTTCAACCTGCCTGGCTCCGCTCTGCCATGAAAGCGTGCGTAAACAACCCTGCGGTTCGCTCCCGCAACTGCCATTGCGGACGGGCCGGCCAGAGGCTGGAAAGTTCCTGGTCCGCGAAACCGGCGCGGACGCTTACCACGGCATCGTGGCGCGTGACTGCGTTGCAACCGATCAAGCCCAACATCCGGCTAAACGCGAGTGCGAATTGCGAACGCCATGGCTCGCACGCGACGAACACGCGAGTGCGGTCCGCAGCGAGATGCAGCAACTCGGAAAGTTGCGGGCTCGAAAAGTGATGCAGGAACAAATTGGCGATCATGGCATCCGCCGGTTCCGTCGCGGGTTGGCGCAGCCAGTCGAAGACGTCAGCGGTCACAATTTCCACGGACCAACCCAAGTCCTGGAATCCAGCGCGCGTCTCGACGGCGACGGCATGCTTGCCGTCCACGAGCACCACTTGCACGCCTGGCCATTTCGGAGCGAGTTGGCGCGCAAGCCGCAGCATCAAGGTGCCATCCCCCGCGCCGAGTTCAATCATCCGGCGCGGCGGCTGTGAACGCTCCGCTGCTTGCAAGAGTTGACGCAAGCTGGTGACGTGACCCATTAAACTATTAAGACGACGTAAATCCTGACGCGAGCCGACCGCGCCGGGGTCGTCGGGCGGAAGATCATCCAGCCACTCAGGTTCAATGACGCGTTTCATTGACGACACGCTTACTTGACCTGGAGCAGAGCGCCGTGGCAACTGAACCCCGCACCGAAGGAGGAGAGCCACCAAAATCCTCCCGGAGCGTTTTCGGCCAGCGCAGACTGCAAGGCAAAGTAAACGCACGGGCTGCTGATGTTGCCAAAATCGCGGAGCACGGCCGCGCTCCACTGCACATCCGCGGCGGACAACCCGAGCCGTTCCTGCAAGGCCAGCAGGACATCGCGTCCGCCGGCATGCCAAATCCAGCCGGTGATTTGATTCCGCGATACGCCAGCATCGGTGAGCACATCATGCAGCAATTTTTCCGCGTGGCGGGAGGCCAACTCCGGCACCGCGGGGCTGAGGATGTTGCGCAACATGCCATTTTTTTGTTCGAAGCGGAGCAGATCCCGCTCAGGCGCGGAGAGCACGGAGCCAGCCCGATGCCAGGCCACGGCGCGGCCGGCTGGGTTGGGTTCGCTGGCCAAAACAGCGGCACCCGCGCCATCGCCAAAAAGGCAGGCGCTGATTAATACACCAGGATCATCATCGAGGTAAAAGGCGGCGCTGCAAATTTCCACGCAAATGGAGAGAACGCGACGGCAGCGGCCCGAGGTTAACAAGGCTTCGCCGGTGCGCAAATTCGGCAACGCCGCGCCACACCCCTGCCCCACCAAATCCAATCCCAACACATCCACGCGCAAGCCGAGTCTTTCGCTGACATAGCTGGTCAAGCCGGGACAGAGATACCCGGTGCAAGTGCTGATGACGATGGCATCGATTTCGTCGGCCGGGGTTCCGGAATTCGCCAATGCTTTTTGGGCGGCCTCGGTGGCCAGCAGGGGCGCGTGGCGGGAAAACCGGGCGTGGAGAACGTCGGGATTGAGATCGAACGCTTCGTGCAATGAATCAAAAGCAAGGTGTCGGGTATCGATGCCATTATTGCCCGTGAGCACTTTTCGAAGAATGGCATGGGAACGAGTGGAGAGGCGGGAGAATTGCGCCGATGCCTGCAAAGCTGCCCAACATTCGCTTTGTTTATAGCGTTGCGGTGGTGCTGCTGTTCCAAGTCCCGTAATAAACATGTTGGATAGTAGCGCGTTTTTTGAGCAAAAGCCAGTCTTGGTATGAGGCACGAAAGGGAGTTTTATTCACGAAGAAAATGCCCACCCGGATTGCGATTGGAAACCCTTGCGCAGACGAATCAATCTGCTACTTTCGCGCCGTGAAGGCCATTCCCTTCCTGTTATGTTTGATGTTTGCGGCCTTTAGTCCGACCCCGGGCCTGGCGGATGCGCTTCCCATTGTCAGATTTCACACTACCTTCGGCGACATTGACTGCCAACTGCGGTCGGATGTTGCCCCGAAAAATGTTTCCAATTTTTTGGCTTACGTGGATGGCAATTACTATACCAACAATCTGATCCACCGCTCCATTCCCGGATTTATCTTCCAAGGCGGGGGCTACGACGTGCTGAACGGAAATATAGTTGCAATTCCGACTGGCCCACCGGTTACCAACGAGTTTTCCCTTTCAAATAAACGGGGGACACTGGCCATGGCAAAGTTACCCGGTGACCCAAACAGCGCCACCTCCCAATGGTTTTTCAATGAGTCGGACAACAACGCTGCCTCACTGGACACACAGAATGGAGGCTACACCGTGATTGGGCAGGTTACGCCCGCCACGATGGGTGTAATGGATGCCATCGCCGCCGTGCCGGTCCCCACTCCCCCACCTTTTGGACCGCCGCTGGATCAAATGCCCTTGCGCAACTACACCCAAGGCAATCCGGTCAGCACCACCAATATGGTCTTTGCTCTTTCCATTGTGCGGGTCGTGTCGCCGCCCCAAATCAGCATGACCGTCACGGGGACAAATATCGCGATCCTCGTCAGCAGTTTTTCGCGCCACACCTATCAACTCCAAAGTAGCAGCCAGCCGGTAAGCGGCACCTTCACCAACGTTGCCGCGCCGCAGAATGGCGTTACGGGCACAACGCTCACCTTCACTGCAACCACCATGAGCGGCACCAATGGCTTCTATCGTATTGCGATTTTCCCTTGAGCCGTTTTGCTCCGCAGACGTTTCGGATAAAGGTCAGCCGGCCAATCCACGAATGAGAGCGGTGCCAATGATGGTGCCGAGGCGGTTGGCGCCGGCATTCATCAATGCCAGGGCGGTGGCGGTGTCACGGATACCACCGGCGGCTTTGACACCAAATTGTTCGCCCACGGTTTCGCGGAGCAATTTTACGTCGGCAAGGGAAACATCCGGCGAATGGAAATCGGTGGCGGTGCATACGAACTGCGCTCCGGAATCCAGGGCCAGCTGGCAGGCGAGGATTTTTTCGTCGCGTGTGAGCAAATGAGTTTCGAGGATGACTTTGACGGGGCGTTCATCGGCAGCCTCGGCGATGTCGCGCAACTCACGCAGGACATACTGGTGGTCGCCATCCTTGAGCCGGCCAACGTTCAGGACCACATCGATTTCATGCGCGCCGAGGTCCACGGCGATTTCCGTTTCGTAACGCTTGGCGTCGGCATCCACTGCACCGAGCGGGAAACCGACGAGGGCGACGACTTGAACATTGCTCTCTTCCAACAGCGAATAGGCCAACGCCACCCGCGAGCCATTGACACAGACCGCGTGAAAGAAATGTTCCTGGGCTTCAGCGCAGAGTTGCTGGATGTCCCGTTGCGTCGCTGCTGGCGCAAAGAGCGACTGCTCGATGCACAAAGCCAGGTCTTTGGCGGAAGGTGTAGTCATAACCGGTGGGGCTGGTGATTTTGCATGCCTGCCAACCTACCACTTATTATTTGGGCAACAAATCGGCGACGAGGGCTTTTTCTTCCTTCAATTCAGCCACTGTGGCGTTGATTTTCGTGCGGCTAAATTCATCCGTGGCCAGGCCCTGAACAATTTGCAGCGTCTTGCCATTACTGCGAACGGGGAACGAGCAAATGAGATCCTTTTCAATGCCATAGCTGCCATCTGACACAACACAAACGCTGTGCCAATCGTTGGCGGGCGTGGGATTCACGATGGAGGCGACGCTGTCCACGATCGCATTGGCGGCGCTGGCCGCGCTGGAAGCACCGCGGGCCTTGATGATGGCCGCGCCGCGTTGCTGCACGGAACTAATGAACTCGCCCTGAAGCCAGGCGTTGTCCGAGATGGCCTGGGTGACCGGCTGGCCGTTGATTTTGGCATGAGTGAAATCGGGATATTGCGTGGCGGAATGATTGCCCCAGATGGCGACGTTCGTGACGGCGGTGACATCCACACCCGCTTTTTTGGCGAGCTGCGACTTGGCGCGATTTTCATCGAGGCGGGTCATGGCGAACCAGCGGTCGCGCGGCACCGACGGCGCGTTGTTCATGGCGATGAGGCAATTGGTGTTGCACGGATTACCGACCACATGAATGCGGACATCGCTGGCGGCGTTCTTCTGGATGGCCTGGCCCTGACCGATGAAAATCTTGCCGTTGATGCCGAGGAGGTCCTTGCGCTCCATACCCGCTTTGCGCGGCACGCTGCCGACGAGCAAGGCCCAGTTCACGCCGCGAAAACCTTCGTCAAGGCTGGCGGTGGGGACGACGCCCTTGAGCAGCGGGAAGGCACAGTCGTCGAGCTCCATCACAACGCCGTTCAAGGCCGGCAGCGCGGGCTCGATTTCAATGAGATGCAGGATGACCGGTTGCTGGGGGCCGAACATCGCGCCGGAGGCGATGCGAAAGAGCAATGAGTAGCCGATTTGACCGGCAGCGCCGGTGACCGCGACACGGATTGGAGATGTATTCATTTATCTTAAAAAGTTTCCCAACTATGGAATGGCATTAGATAATCTGCAAGGGTGGAATCGACGCAGCATCACGGGCGAACGCGGCGGCCCAGAGAATCCGGCCACCTTAAATTCCGATGGGATGCCAGGCGGTCTTGAACTCGACGGTATCGAGAATCTTGTAGGGGTCCTCGGCTTTGGCGGTGAACCAATCGGCGGGGGCCAGCGGGTTGACGCTGTAACGCTTGAGGTTATGAGCGGCGCCGGCCTGGAGGATGGCGCCGAGTTCAGGCAGGCCGGAGCCATCGACCACGGCGTTGATGTCCATGTGACTGGCGATGTGCGGGGCGAGTTCGGCGCGTTTGCCGGCGAGCAGGTTGACCACGCCGCCAGGGAGATCGCTGGTGGCGAGAATCTCGGCGAACGTAAGGGCCGGGAGCGGATACTTCTCGGAAGCAACGACCACGGCAGAATTGCCGCTCAGGATGACCGGGGCCATGAGCGAGACGAGCGAGACCAAAGAAGGTTCATCGGGCGCGAGGACCACGACGACGCCGGTTGGCTCGGGGACGGTGAAATTAAAATGCGAAGAGGCAACGGGATTAACACTGCCGAAAACCTGGGAATATTTATCCGTCCAACCGGCATAATAAACCAGGCGATCAATGGCCAGTGTGACTTCCGCGCGCGCGCGCGCCGGACCGACGCCGGTGGAACGGACGATTTCAGCGGTCAATTCCGCAGCGCGATTTTGGAGCATTTCCGCGGCGCGATACAAAATCTGGCCGCGCAGGTAGGCGGTTTTTTTGGCCCAGCCATCGAAGGCCGGGCGGGCGGCGACCACGGCATCACGCAAGTCTTTGCGCGAAGCATGGCAATAATTATCCAGGCGCGCGCCAGCGGCGGATTGGGCCGGAAGATAACGGCCGCTCTCGCTGCGGACGAAATTGCCACCAATGTAGAGCTTGTAGGTCTTATGGACTTCGAGATGCGTATTCATTGATCAATCGATTTCAATCCAGTTGATAGCACCTGGCGCGCGGCGTCGCAATCCCAAAGCAGGGAAAAAAAACAGGGGTAAAAGCGGTCCGGTGGTAAATGGGGTGTTCACCCCATAACAATGGCGGGGCAATACCCCCGACTATTTCAAAGTATCGAATTCCAACAAAGAGTGAGCCATACCGTTCCGGCAGGGAACGGCAGTGGAACATTTATGCCGGATGGACCGCAGGGAAGCACTATTGAAGGAAATAAATTGAATCTGAACTTTCGCCAATCAGCGTTGCTCCGGTACGGCTTTGCCGTGATGTGTGTTGAACTGGCGACGATCGCGCGCGGGCAACTGGACCCCATCCTGGGCAATCACGCCGTCCATGTGACCTTTTTTCTGGCGGTGATGCTCAGCGTGGCGGCCGGGGGTTGGAAGCCGGGTTTGCTGGCCATGATTTTGAGCGAGCTCACCGCAGCTTATCTTTTTGTTCCGCCCCGTTACACCTTCTCCCTGGGCGATTTGAGCCAGCAGATTGGGACCGCCTCGTTTTGGCTGGTGGGACTGTCGATCATCTGCCTGGGTGAGGCGCAGCGCATAGCCCAACAGCGGGCGGAAGCGGGGGTCTGGCGATTGCAGAAAGAGATTGAGGAACGGCGGCAGGCGGAGTTGGCACGATATGAATTGCTGGTGGAATTGGAGGAGGAAAAGATCCGTCTGAACGCGATCCTGCAACAGTTGCCGGTGGGGGTGATGATTGCGGAGGCGCCTTCGGGAAAAGTGCTGTTCGGCAACGAGGAGGTCAGCCGCGTTTTAAACAGAAGCTTCCACACCTCGATTGAATTGCGGGAATGCAGCGATGCCTGGCAGGCGTTTCATCCGGACGGACGGCCTTATCTCCCGGAGGAATGGCCCCTGACGCGGGCACTGGCAACCGGGGAAGTGGTGGAGAATGAAGAGTTGCGGCTCGCCCTCGCCGACGGCACGAGCATCCAGGTTTCCGTAAATGCCGCGCCGCTGGAGGATGCCCACTGCCGGATTGTGGCCGGCATCTTGACCCTGAAGAACATCACGGCGCGCAAGGGGGCGGAACAGAAACTGGTGGACAGCGAGGCGCGTTACCGCTCGCTGTTCGAGAACAATTCCGACGCGGTCTTCACGGTCGATCTGCTGGGCCACTTTGTCACCGCCAATCCCGCCGCCATCAAGCTTACCGGGTATGCCTTGGAGGAACTGAACGACATGGTGTTCACGGATATCTGCGCTCCGGAAAAAAGGGAGATGACGATGCGCCATTTCAAGCTGGCGCTGGGCGGCTCACCCGAAGTCTTGGAGACGGTGCTCATCACGAAGGAGGGTCGGCGCCTGGATTTGGTGGCCATGGGCGGGCCGGTGGTCATGAAAGGCGAAACGGTGGGCGTGTTTGCGGTGGCCACGGATGTGACCGAGCGCAAACGGGCGCAGGCCCAACTCTCCGCGTTCTCGCAACTGGGACAGAGTTTGAGTTCCGTGAGCACGCCGGTGGAGGCGGGGCGAATCATCGGCGATGTCTCGGGCAACCTGTTCGGATGGGACGCCTTCAGCCTGAATCTGTGCTCGCTGGAGCGTAATGAAATCCAATGCGTGGTGCAGGTTGATACGCTCAATGGCGAGCAGACCGAAATGCTGCCCTCCCAGCAGGAGTCCGGCATACCATCCGGGATCCGCCGAATCCTGCAACACGGCGCGGAATTGATTTTGCAGACAGAGCCGGGCGGGCGGGCGCCCGATTGCGATCTTTTTGGGGACGCGACCCATGCCGGCGCGTCACTGATGCTGGCGCCAATCCGAAACAAGGCGCGGAGCATTGGTGTGATTTCAATCCGGAGCTATCAACCGCGCGCCTATGATCAGCGGGATTTGGCGATGCTACAAAGCGTGGCGGATTATTGCAGCGGAGCGTTGGAACGCATCCGCGCGGAGGAGGCCTTGCGGCAGAGCGAGGAGGAGTATCGGACCATGTTTGATTTGGTCGGGAGCGGCACGGCGCAACTGGATCCCGGCACGCGGCAATATGTGCGGATAAATCCCAAATTTTGCGAGATCACAGGTTATGGGGCGGAAGAGCTGGTGGGGAAAACGTTCATGGAGATCACCCATCCGGAGGATTGCGCGGCGGACGTGGTCCGCTATCAAGCATTAATGGAGGGGAAGATTCCGCATCTCCGGTGCGAGAAACGTTACGTAAGGAAGGACGGCACTTTACGCTGGGTGGATGTGAACTCCACGATGCTGCGGGACAAGGAAGGCCGGGCCCTCCGCAGCCTGGCGAGCATTATTGACATCACGGAGCGCAAGCAGGCGGAGGTGGCGTTGCGGGAAAGCGAGCAGCGCTTTGCTGCGTTCATGCAGCACCTGCCGGGGATTGCGTGGATGAAAGACACGCAGGGGCGTTATCTTTACGCCAATGCAGGCAATCAGCGGATGATTGGCCGGCCCTTGGAAGAGATTTACGGGCGGACCGATGCGGAATTATTTCCGGAGGCGTCCGTGCGGCAATTCCAGGAGGGCGACCAGACCGTGCTGACGACCGGCAAGGATCTGCAAGCCATCGAAGCCATCCCCGGCAATCAAGGAGAACGCTTTTGGCTGGTGAGCAAATTTCCGATTCTGGACCAGGAGGGCAACATCGTGATTGTGGCCGGCACGGCGATCGACATCACCGAGCGCAAGCAGGCGGAGGCGGCGCTGGCGGTATCGAACAACCGTCTAAGTTTGATTGCCCAGGTGACGGACACGGTGGTGGGGACACGGCGGTTGCAGGAACAGATGGGACAACTGGCCGAGGCGGTACGCACGGCTTATGGGGTCAGCTCGTGCGTGATCCGGGTTTTGGAAGGGGCGGAGCTGGTTTTGCTGGCCAATGCCGGACGGCGGGAAGAGCATTTGCCGCCGCGTCTGCCCATGCTGGCCAGCTTTGGGCGAACGGTTATCCAACGGCACGCGCCGTTCACCGTGGAGGACGGGCGCAGGGAACCGCTGCCAATGGCGCTGGCCGAAGTGGTGCCCCATCCTTATTCTTTTATTTCCTACGCGGGGGCGCCGTTGCTGGCGCAAGACGAGGTCATTGGGGTGTTGGGAATTTACACAGAGCAGGATGTGCGGAAATTCACCGCTGCGGACTTGGAGCAATTGCAAATCATCGCGAACCATGTGGCCGTGGCCATCGTGAACGACGGTTTATTCAAGGAGGTAAACCGGCAGAAGCAACAGTTGGAGGAGGAGATTACCGAACGGCGGGAAGCAGAGCAGGAAGTGCAACGGTTGAACGCCGGCTTGGAGCGGCGGGTGCAGGAAAGAACCAAACAATTGGTGATGGCCAACCAGGAACTGGAGGCCTTCTGCTATTCGGTGTCGCATGATCTGCGGTCGCCATTGCGGAGCATCATGGGTTTTGCCCAGGCGGTGGCGGAGGATTGCGAGGAGCAACTGGCTGGCACCGGCCAGGACCACCTGCAGCGGGTAATCCAGGCGAGCCAGGAGATGGACCAATTGATTGATGACCTGTTACATCTCTCGCGGCTGACCCGGAGCGACATGAAATTGCATGCGGTGGAACTGAGCGACCTGGCGCGCGAGCTGGCGGGGAATTTACAGCGCGACGGGCGGGGCCGCGTGGTGGAGTTCAGGATCGCGCCGGGATTGAAGGCGCAAGGGGACGGCAGGCTGCTGCGGATCGCGCTGGAGAATTTGTTGAACAATGCCTGGAAGTTCACGGGAAAGCAGGCGGAGGCGCGGATTGAATTTGGCCTGGAGCGGCGGGCGGAGGGTCCGGCTTATTTTGTGCGTGACAACGGGGCGGGTTTTGACATGGCATATGCGGGCAAGCTGTTCGGGGCGTTTCAGCGCCTGCACAACCTGGCGGACTTTCCGGGACATGGGATTGGGCTGGCGACCGTGCAGCGGGTAATCCACCGGCACGGCGGGCGAACCTGGGCGGTGGGCGAAATCAACGCGGGGGCGACTTTTTATTTTACGTTGCCGAGCCAAAGAAACAACGATGACTAAAAAATTTATTTTGCTCGTGGAGGACAACAATAACGATGAGTTGCTGACGCGGCGCGCCTTTGACAAGAACGACATGGGCGACCAGTTGCGGGTGGCGCGCGACGGCGTGGAGGCACTGGCCTTTTTGCTGGGCACGGCGAACCAACCGCCGAGCGCGGACGGACTGCCGGCGCTGGTGCTGTTGGATTTAAAGCTGCCGCGGCTGGATGGGCTGGAGGTGTTGGAACGGCTGCGGACCAACGAACGGACCCGATTGCTGCCGGTGATTATCTTCACCTCTTCGGACGAAGAACAGGACCGGCAAAAAGGAATGGGATGGCAGGTCGCCGGCTACGTCCGCAAGCCGCTGGATTTTAACGCTTTTGTGGCCATGGTGCGGGAACTGGGTTTGTGCTGGTTGCAAACCGATGGTAAGGTACCCTCCGATAAGGACATGCAAGCGTGAGCCGGCCCATTCAAGTTTTGTTGGTGGAAGATTCGGAAAACGACGCCGCCCTGTTAATGCTGGAATTGCGGCAGGGAGGCTATGCACCCGATTGCGAACGCGTGGAGACGGCGGCGGCGATGGCCGAAGCCCTCAACCGGCGGCGGTGGGACGTGGTCATTGCCGATTATGTGTTGCCCCGGTTCAGCGGACCGGCCGCCTTGAAATTGTTGCAGGAACGGGGGCTGGATCTGCCGTTTATCATTGTGTCCGGGCACATTGACGAGGACACGGCGGTGGCCTCGATGAAGGCGGGAGCGCACGATTACGTGATGAAAGACCGGTTGACGCGGCTGGTGCCGGCGATCGAACGGGAAATGGAGGAAGCGGAAGTGCGGCAGCTGCGGCGGCACTCCGAGGAAAAATTTGCCCGCGAACAAACTTTTCGCCATGTGATCGAGGAGTCCATTCCCTCGGGCATCGCGGTGGTGGATAGCGAGGGACGGCTCAGTTATGTCAACCCGTCCTACTGTGAAATGGTGGGCTGGAGTGAAGCGGAGCTATTGGGCTCAAAACCCCCATTTGTCCACTGGCCGGCGGAGGAAATGGAAAAAATCAAGGCGGCTTACGCCAGGATACGCGCCGGGCAGTCGCCACCGGGCGGATTTGAGTTGCGCTTTCAACGGCGCAACGGACAACGGTTTGATGTTCTGTTGCAAACAAAGCCAATTCATGATGCCCAAGGCAGCGGGACCGGCTGGCTGGCTTCCATCACGGACATTACGGAACGGCGGGAGGCGGAAAAGCGCCTGCGCGTGCAGTATGCCGTGGCGCAGACGTTGTCAGAGGCGCGCTCGTTACGGGCGGCGGCGCCGGAGATCCTGCGAGCCATCGGGCAAACCATGGGCTGGAGCGCGGGCGCGCTGTGGCGGGCCCGAGCGAGCGGAATGGAACTAAGCTGCGTGGAAGTCTGGCACGGAGAGTCGGCGCAAGTGGCGGCGTTTGAGGCCATGAGCCGGCAGAAAATATTTGCCAAGGGCGAGGACTTGCCGGGCCGCGTCCTGAGCGTTGGCCAACCCATCTGGGTGGCCGATATTACGAAGGAAAAAAATCTTCCGCGCGCACAGAAGGCAATCCAGGAAGGTCTGCGGAGCGGATGCGGTTTTCCGATCCGGTTGGGGAATGAGGTGTTGGGCGTGATGGAATTTTTCAGCCACGAATTGCGGGAGTCAGACGAAACCTTGATGCAGTGGATGGTGTCCATCGGCAGCCAGATTGGACAGTTCATGGAGCGGGAAATGGCGCAGAACGCCCTGCTGCGGGCGCATGATGAATTGGAGCAACGGGTGCGGGAGCGGACGGTCGATTTGATGGCGGCCAACGCGAACCTGGAAAACGCGATTCAAGAGCGGCGGCGGCTGGAACATGAATTGCTGGAGATCACGGAGAAGGAGCGGCGACGCATCGGGCTGGATTTGCACGATGACCTGGGCCAGAAACTGGCGGGCATGACGCTGATGATGAAAGGGCTGCAATTGAGCCTGAACAAGAAACATCTGCCGGAAGCGGAGGATGCGCAGCGGATTGCCGAATTAATCCACCAGACCATGGAGCATGCGAGCGGCCTGGCGCGCGACCTGACCCTGGGCGAGCTGGAGGAGGAGAATCTGCCCTCGGCCCTGCGCGGTCTGGCGGTAAATGTGAAGAACCTGTTTGATATTTCGTGCCGGTTCAAAACCGAAGGGTCAATTCCGCCACTGGACAAAAACGTCATCACGCAATTTTACAAGATCACGCAGGAAGCAGTGACCAATGCCGTGAAGCATGGCAAGGCCAGACAGGTGGGCATCAACCTGGTCAAGGAATCCGACCGGCTGGTGCTGACCGTGCGCAACAACGGGCTTTCCTTTCCTTCCATGATTGATCAGGCCCGGGGCATGGGGCTGCGGATCATGAATTACCGGGCGAATGTGATTGGCGCGTCATTGAATGTGAAACGCAACCGGCCCACCGGCACGGTGGTGACCTGCTGCCTGCCCACCCTGGTCCTGAAGCCCGGCAAGAACGGCGCCCGGGCCAAGGTGCCGACGAGGTAAGAATCGCAAAGGCGGTGGCAGGCAAGATGCCTGCCACTACACACGTCAGGCGGAACGCCTGACGCCAGCCACTAAGCCAAGGAAGAATTCTGCCCGCCGAAACACCGGAAAACGGGTGTCGGGAAAAAAAGATTTGCCCAAAGCGCAATAGAAATGAAAAGTAGTTCCGTATGGGACTTGTTAAAATACACTCCGTGCTGATGGCGGAGGATGACGATAACGATGTGTTCTTTATGGAACGAGCCTTCAAGCAGGCGCAGGTAATCAATCCGCTGCATCGGGTGAAAGATGGCGAAGATGCCATCAGTTATCTGAAGGGAGAGGGAGTATTCGCGGACCGCGAACAACATCCCCTGCCCTACCTGATTTTATTGGATTTGAAGATGCCGCGCAAAAACGGTTTTGAGGTGATTCAATGGGTGCGGGAGCAGCCGGTTTTGAAGCGGCTGCCCATCGTGGTGCTGACCTCCTCCAAGGAAGACCCGGATGTGAACCGGGCCTATGAATTGGGAGCGAACACTTACCTGGTGAAGCCGGTGAAGTTCGAAGGGCTGCTGGAGATGTTAAAGACGCTGAACATGTATTGGTTGATGTTGGCGGAAAAGCCCTCGTTGGAGCATTGAAGATCACCGAGGGGCACGAATCCTTTTGAGAGAGAAGTTGCGACAGCGCCCCGGCGGCGTAATCATAAGGGGGACTTAACGAGCATATTGCGGAGGGTCTTGACGGAGGGTTTCAATTCGCAGACTTTTTTCTCAAACTCAAGGGCGGTGAGCGAATGCCTTTGTTTGCGGGCGCGGGCGGCGAGCTGACGTAACAAAGCCGCTTTTTCCTCCAAGGCGCGGAGCGCGGACCAAAGCGCAATCTCGGACTGCTCGGATTGCGCGACTTCGAGGTTCTCCGCCGTGAACGCATGACCAACCCGGCAACGAAAACGTAGCAACTTGCCGTCCATCATTCCCCAAAGGACGCCGTGACAGTGGGGACAGGTGAGGTCGGAGGATTTGCCGAGGGACTCCATCTGGTTCATCGGCTTTTTCATTTCGTCAACCAGCGTTTCGATGGCGACGCGCGGAGGAGCGCGGTGGCTCTTGCGCCGCCGTTGCCGTTCGTTTACCAGATTGACCAGTAACGCCGGCATTTGTGCCAACGGCACGGTGTAATCGACTTTAAGATTTTCCAAGGCGTGGCGCGGCATATCGGGATAGAGGGCATCGTTGGGATCCTGAACGATGGCGATGCCGCCACATTGCTTGATGGCCGATAATCCGGCGGTGCCGTCATCGAGGTTGCCGGTAAGCAGCAGGCCGATGACTTGGCGGTCATACGCATGCGCGGCGGAACGAAAGAGCGGATCGATGGCCGGACGATGGCGGTTCTCGGTGGGGCCGCGGACCAGATGCAGGCAACGGGGTTCCAGGAGCAAATGAAAATCGGGCGGAGCCACATAAATATGGCCCGGCTTGATGCGCGTGCCATCCTCGACTTTCTCGACCACCGGCATGCGGGTGACGCGGCTAAAAATTTTAGGCAACGGGCTGGGCGAAGCGGGAGAAATATGGATGACCACAAAAATTGCCGCGGGAAAATCGGCGGGCAGGCTGCGAATCAAGGTGCGAAACGCCTCAACGCCACCGGCTGAGGCGCCGACGACAACGACATCAGGGTGCTTTATCCGTTGCGGTTTACGACGACGCCAATTGACTTTTGGCACAATCGTCCTCATTCACAAAACATGGTTTAGCCTTCCGGCTTTGCAAGCCGGAGATTGGCGTTTGCACTATCGGAAGGACAACGCGCGGGGTCAGTGGGGCGTTTTTCTCGGTGGATGGTTTGTTTTATTCAAAAGGACTGATATTTCGTGGATTTTCTTCCGAATAGTGGAGCGACACGAGCGACACGAGCGACAGCTAAGAGGATTGGGTTTGTGGTGAAATGGAAACCATGAACAGACATAAGTTCGGAATGTGGAAGTCGGAGTGCGGAATTGGGATAATGGAATCGAGGACGACGACGAGCACGATGGGGGAAAGCAGCCGCCCTTACCCTCAGGCGAGACGCCTTACACCACATCGGAGGAGTGCTTGCGCTTTGGACGGCGGTGATTATGTAGTGGCAGGCATCTTGCCTGCCGTAGAGCCGTGGCGTCCCGCCCGGCGGGAAAAAAGCGCGTTGTGGCTGGGGTGCGGGTGGTTTCCGTACCGATGGAAAAGTTTTGGCTCGGCCCGGAGGGCGGAACGCCACCCCTCACCGTCAGGCGAGACGCCTAACACTACATCTACATGTCCTTCCGGACGGGTCTTCATGGTGTGCTTTCACACGGGTGGCCTAGCGGACAGCCATTGTGGGGACAAGGTAAAACAAGGTGGTGACCTTAAGCCTAGTCAAGGCAAGTCAAGGTGGCCTTAAGGGTAGATAAGGTAAATTGAGGTAATTTGAGCCTTAATTTTTTATGAGACGCCTTTGGACATGGTTCTGCCACGCCCTCCGGGGTGGTGGGAGTTTGGGATGGTTTCCGGAGGTGTCGCCGCGCTCAACCTCCGGCTACTGTCTGGCAATCCTTCAGATTGCGCGGGGGAAATTTCGCCAGGTGCCAGTATTGGATCAGCGGGTTCCTGGGCTCGGACCCGGGGGGCGAGATGCCACCCCTCAACGTCAGGCGGGACGCCTGACACTACATGTCCTTCCAGACGGGTCCCTATGGGGTGCTTCCGCACCGGGTCTTAGCGGACAGCCACCATAGGGACAACAAGGTCAGTCAAGGTATCGCAAGGTAATTTTTTTCGGCATAATGAAAACTAATTTAATGAGGCGGGTGTTTGGCGCCCTTACTCCGCCTGGACGGTGGACAGGTCCTGCCGGACGGGGGGGAGCCAGATACGCGAGGGGAAAAGCCTGACAATGTTATTTGGGATTGAAAAATATGGCGGGACGTTTAGGCTGATTTTTATCAGTGGTTCGCTGATGACTTCACATACCAGCCATTTACGTTTAAAAAAATAAGGTCGCAGGGGAATCGAGATGACCCCATGCTATTGCACACGACCCAGTTAGGGTAGATTCTAGGTAGCAGAACAGGGTTCAGCAGTGAACCCCAATAACGGGGACGGTTTGAAACCGTCCAGAAGAGGACATGATGCGAAAGAAAAAGAATTCCAAGGCGTCGGCAAGGAAACCGGAAGCCCAGCAGCATACCAAACCGCGCCGGCAACACAGTCGCGCGAAGACCACCCCTGCCCCAACGCTATCGGCGGGCGATGAAGATGCGGGCGAGGGACGCAGTGAGGCGGCGAAATTTACCGTGGTGGGCATTGGGGCTTCCGCGGGGGGTTATGAAGCGTTTCTACAAGTATTGGAGCAATTGCCGGAAGACACCGGGATGGCGTTCGTGCTGGTGCAACATTTGGATCCGAAACACTCGAGCATGTTAAGCGAACTGCTGGCCCGCTCGACCCACCTGCCGCTGCAAGAAGCCAAGAACGGGATGACACTGGCACCGAACCATATTTACGTAATTCCCCAGAACGTCAATTTGGGCGTCGAAAACGGCCAAATACGACTTCATCCCCGCCGGCCCAATGTGCCGCATATGCCGGTCGATTTCTTCTTTCGTTCCCTGGCGCAGGACCGGGAAAACCGGTCCATCGGGATCGTGCTTTCGGGCACCGGCTCGGATGGGACGCTCGGTTTGCAGGCCATCAAGGGAGCGGGCGGGATCACGTTTGCGCAGGACGAAAAAACGGCCAAGTATTTTGGGATGCCCGGGAGCGCGATCACGGCGGGCTACGTCGATCTGGTGCTGCCACCGGCGGAGATGACGCGGGAATTGAAGCGGATAGCGCGTCATCCGTACATCGGCCCATCCTGGAAGCCGAAAGCGGCGCGGACACCGGTGGAGACGCAGGAAAATGAGAAGCTGTTCCGGGACAAGGATGAGGAGTTGAGCGCGCTGTTCGCATTGTTGCGGGCGCGGACGGGGGTGGATTTTTCATTGTATAAGCACAGCACCCTGCGCCGCCGGATCATGCGGCGGATGCTGCTGCACAAAATCGAAGCGCTGCCAGCGTATTTGAATTATTTGCGGATCCACCTGGTGGAGGTGGATGCGCTGTTCAACGATTTGCTGATCAATGTGACCGGGTTTTTCCGGGACCCACAAGTGTTCCAGGCCTTGAAGCGGCGCATTTTTCCCAAGCTGCTGAAAGACCGGGGGAATGACAATCCGCTGCGCATCTGGATATGCGGTTGCGCGACCGGGGAAGAGGCGTATTCCATGGCGATCAACCTGGTGGAATTCTTTGAGGCGACCCAGTCCCATATTAACGTGCAAATCTTCGCGACGGACATCAGTGAGACCGGGCTGGAGAAGGCGCGGGCGGGCATTTACCCGGAGAACATTTCCCAGGATGTGTCACCCGAGCGGCTGCGGCGGTTTTTCGTGAAGACCAATGGACATTACCAGGTGAGCAAGTCGATCCGCGATATGTGCGTTTTTGCGCGGCAAAACATCATTGTGGATCCGCCCTTCTCGAACCTGGATCTGGTGAGTTGCCGGAACGTGCTGATCTATCTGGGACAGGTATTGCAAAAGAAAGTCATGCCGATGTTTCATTATGCCCTGAAACCGCATGGCTATTTGATGCTGGGAGCGTCGGAGGCGATCGGGTCATCCACGGATTTGTTTTCACTGATGGATAAGAAGCACAAGTTTTACGCGAAGAAAGCGGGCCAACATCGCACCGTGTTCACGGGTGTGACCAAAACAGCCATGGAAAAAGGAGAGGGACACCGGCCGGAAGCCGGCCCGTTTAAGGCCGAAGCCAAGGTACCGGACCTGCAACAGTATGTGGACCGGCTGATACTATCGCGGTGGAGTCCGGCCGCAGTCGTGATCAACGCGCACATGGACGTGTTGTTATTTCGCGGACGGACGGGGTCTTTCCTGGAGCATGCGCCGGGGAGCGCGAGCCTGAATTTGCTGAAGATGGCGCGTGAAAGCCTGGTGCTGGACTTGCGGACGGTGATTTCCAAGGCCATCAAACAGGATGCCCCCGCGATGCAGGAGAATGCCACGCTGCGGCGCGAGGACCGGGTGCAATTCGTGAAGATCGAGGTCCTGCCGTTTCAGCTTACGCCGGCCAGCGAGCGATTCTTCCTGGTGCTGTTTGACGAAACAATCCCGGCAGTGACGGAAATTCACGGGGAACGAACCGGAGCCGCCAGCACCCGCGGCCGGCAGGAGATTGAGCGGCGGGAACACAACAAGCTGCGCCAGGAACTGGCCAACAGCAAGGAATCGCTGCAGGCCATCATCGAGGAGCAGGAGGCGACGAACGAGGAGCTCAAATCGGCGAACGAGGAGATTCAGTCCAGCAACGAGGAATTGCAGAGCACCAACGAAGAGCTGGAGACGGCCAAGGAGGAGCTGCAATCCACCAATGAGGAGTTGACCACGCTCAATGAAGAACTCCAGACACGGAACAGCGAACTGAGCCAGGTCAACAACGACCTGACCAATCTGCTGGCCAGCGTGAACGTGGCGATCATCATGTTGGGCAATGACCGGACCATCCGGCGGTTCACGCCGATGGCGGAGCGTATCTTCAACCTCATCCCCTCGGATGCGGGTCGGCGGCTGAGTGATTTGAACCGCAACATCATTGTGCCCGATCTGGATGAATCGATCGAAAGCGTGGTGGAGAATTTAACGTCCGTGGAACGGGAAGTGCAGGACCGGGATGGGCGGTGGTATTCACTGCGCATCCGGCCCTACCGGACGCGGGAAAACAAGATTGACGGGGCGGTGCTGCTGCTGGTGGATATCGATGAACATAAGCGGGCGGTGGAACTGGTGATGTCGGCGGTAAAAAACCCGTTGATCGCTTTGCAGGCTGACCTGCGGGTAAAGCGGGCCAACAAGGCGTTTTACCGGATGTTTGAGATCGCGCCGGACGAGACGGAGAACCGTTACATCTATGATCTGGGCAACGGTCAGTGGAACATTCCGCGGCTGCGAACGCTGCTGGAGGAAATTCTGACCCGGCAACATGAAGTGAATAATTTTGAAATGGAAGCTGAGTTTCCAAAGATTGGCCGGCGATTGATGCGGCTGGATGCGCGCAGTTATTCCGAGGATGGGCGCGGGAATAAGTTTATTCTCCTGGCCATCCAGGATGTGACGCCGGTTTAAAGGGAAACCGGAAGCCATGGTTCCGAAGCACATATGAGTGCAAACTTGGAAATCAACCGCAAGGTTTGGGCGTGGCAATTACTCGCAAATGCGAGGTGGCCACTGGCCGCAAATTGTCACTGGCATTTGGCGATAACGGCACCGCTAGTACCGGTGCGATTGGGCAGCACCACCATCGCGCGGTCAGATTAAATTGAATCCACCCAAAAAAGCCTGATGCCGAGAACGCACAAACTGGTATCGAAGAAAAGACGGGTGACGAAGCCTGACCGGCCGTCGCCACCGCCGTCCCTTGCCGTGGACCGGGAGGAATTTTATGCGGACCGGGAGCGATTAATCGGGGAACTGGAATTGCAGTTGACGCAACTGCGCATGCAGGAACAGGAGTTGCGGCACGCGCAAGGCGAGGTGGAAAAGTCATCTCAACATTATGCCAATCTCTTCAACTCCGCGCCGATCGGTTACGTGGTGCTGGACTCAGTGGGGACGATTTTGGAAATCAACGAGGTGGGGGCGGCGCTATTGCATCACAAACGACAGCGGTTGCTGACCGAATCATTCACCCGCTTCGTGCCGAAACACGCGTTGCCGGATTTTCTGAAGCATCTGCGGCTGTGCCGATCCTCGCAAAGGCAGGTGACGACGGAGTTGCTGCTGCAAACGCACGAGGGCCCGACGATTCCCGTGGAGCTGGTCAGCGCCTGTTTCACCAGCTGTGGCCGGGCGCCGTGTTATCGCACGGCCATCCTGAACATCTCGGAACGGCGGCGGGCGGAACAGACCCTGGAACAAACCGAGCAGAACTACGGTGCACTGGTCAATTCCATTGATGGGATTGTCTGGGAGGGCGATGCCCGGACGGGCGAGTTCAGTTTTGTAAGCGAGCAGGCAGAACGGTTGCTGGGCTATCCCGTGGAGCGGTGGCTGCGGGAGCCGGATTTCTGGGTCAGTCACATTCACCCGGACGACCGGCAACGGGTATTGGACAACCGCGAAAAGGCGGTGGCGGCCGAAAAAGGATTTGTGGAGGAGTTCCGGATGACGACCATTGAGCGGCGGGTGCTCTGGCTGCGGAACAGCGTAAGAATTACCCGGGACAACAAAGGCCGGATGAAACTGCTGGGGGTGATGGTCAACATCACCGAACTGAAAGAAGCGGAGCAGGCATTACGGGAGGAAAGCCGGGCGTTGGAAACATTGAACCGGATCGGCACCTCGCTGGCAGCCGAACTGGATGTGCAAAAGCTGGTGCAGGTGATCACCGAGGCCGGCAGGGAAGTGACCGGGGCGCAGTATGGCGCATTTTCCTACAAACACCTCAACGGGAACGGTGAGACTTTCGCGTGGCACACCACTTCCGGCGCTTCGCGTGACACGTTTGAAAAACTGCCGCGGCCGCAGCATAGCCCGTCCATTCCCCTGGCGGAAGCCGAGCGCGAAATCATCCGGATTGACGATGTGCTCCATGACCCGCGGTCGTCGCCAGCGCTGGCGCGCGCCCGCAACACCCGTCCCTTAACGCCGGTGCGGAGTTACCTGGCGGTGCCGGTAATATCGCGCTCCGGGGAAGTGCTCGGCGGGCTATTATTCGGGCATCCCGCGCCCGGGGTGTTTACAGAACGGGCGCAACATTTGCTGGCCGGCATTGCGGCGGAAGCGGGCGTGGCGCTGGACAATGCCCGGTTGTATAACGCGGTGAGCAAAAGCGAGGCGCATTTTCGGGAGCTGGCGGATGCCATGCCGCAGATTGTGTGGACGGCGCTGCCGGATGGACGTTTTGATTATTATAATCAGCGCTGGTACGATTACACCGGCACGGCGGAAAACGGCGCGACGGAAGAGAGTTGGTTGGCGTTCGTTTACGGTGAGGATTTCGCCCGTTGCATGAGCGGTTGGAATGCCGCCCTTAAAGTGAACGAGCCCTTCCAGGTGGAATGCCGGCTTAAGGAACATAAAACCGGCGAGCATCGCTGGCACCTGATCCGGGCGGTGCCGATCAAAGATGCCGCGGGTCATGTCCTGCGCTGGTTTGGGACAGCGACGGACATTGAAGACCAGAAGCGGGCGGAGGCGGAAGTGCGCGAGTTGAACGCGGCGCTGGAACGGCGCGTGGCGGAACGCACTTCGCAGCTCCAGGCTTCCAACAAGGAACTGGAGGCGTTCAGTTACTCGGTCTCGCATGATTTGCGGGCGCCGTTGCGGAGCATCGACGCTTTCAGCCAGTTGGTGCGGGAGGATTACGAGGACAAACTGGACGAGCAGGGCAGGCAATATTTGGGGATTGTGGGGGAAGCGAGCCGCCAGATGGCGCGGCTGATCGATGACCTGCTGCATTTGTCGCGCGTGACCCGCAGCGAACTGCGCCACGCGCCGGTGAACGTGAGCGACCTGGCCGGAAAGATTGTCACCAACTTGCGGCAGATCGAGCCGCAGCGGCAGGTGGAGGTAAGCATCAGTCCGGATTTGAAGGCGACGGGGGATGAGCGACTGCTGCGAATCGCGCTGGAGAACCTGATCAATAACGCGTGGAAGTTCACGAACAAACGACCGCAGGCGCAGATCGAAGTGGGCGCGGAGATGCAGGAAAGCCAGCGGGTGTTTTTTGTGCGGGACAATGGAGCCGGTTTCGACATGGCTTACGCGAACAAATTGTTTGGCGCGTTTCAACGACTGCATTCCAACAGCGAGTTTCCGGGGCACGGCATCGGGCTGGCGACGGTGCAGCGGATTATCAACCGGCATGGGGGACGGATTTGGGCGCGGAGCGAGGTGGACCGGGGGGCGACGTTTTATTTTACGTTGCCGCAGGAATGATGAGTCACCTGACGAAACCGCTTGACCGGGCCTGCCGGAGCAGATTGGTTCATGGGCGTCATGAACGCCACATCTGCCATCACCCTGCCCTTTTGGATGATTCTGGCGTTGTTCGGCACGGGATTGGTCGCGGGGTTTGTGGATGCCATCGCGGGCGGGGGCGGATTGATCACACTGCCGGTGATGTTGAGCGTGGGGTTGCCGGCGCAATTGGCACTGGGGACGAACAAACTTCAGGCCACCTTCGGCTCGGGGAGTGCCACGTGGCATTACGCGAAGTGCGGCGTGGTGTCGCTGCCGGAATGCAGGCGCGGGGTGCTGTTCACTTTTCTAGGCGCCGCGGCCGGGACCTGGCTGGTGCAACAACAGGACCCCGCCTTCCTCAAGCATTTCATCCCGATCATTCTGCTGGCTGTCGTGGGCTATGTATTGTGGCGACCGGAACTCGGCGCGGCGGACATTCATCCACGGATGTCGCCGGGGACATTCTACGCGGTGTTGGGATTGGGGCTGGGATTCTATGATGGATTTCTGGGGCCGGGCACGGGAAGTTTTTGGACGATGGCGTTCATGCTGGGCTTGGGCTTCAACCTGACCAAGGCGACGGGTTTTACCAAGGTGATGAACTTCACCAGCAATGTGGTTTCGTTCGTGTTCTTCGCGGTGGCCGGGAATGTGCATTATGCGGCAGGGCTGAGCATGGGGGCGGGACAATTGATTGGCGCGAAGGTGGGATCCGGAATGGTGGTGACGCGCGGGACGAAATTCGTGCGGCCGGTGTTTATCACCATGGTGCTGGCGGTGACGCTAAAACTGCTTTACGACGCCTTTCAAAAGTAGCTTAATTTGGTGCATGAAAAAGACCTTACTCATCGCCGGGACAAAGAAGGGATTGTTTCTGTTTACCAGCACGGACCGCAAACAATGGGAATTGCACGGACCATTTCAGCCGGGCCGGGAAATTAATCACGCCGTGTACGACGCGCGGAACAGCCGGCTTTACGCCACGGCGAATGACGCGTGGTTTGGCTCGGAAATAGCATCCTCGCCCGACCTCGGCAAAACCTGGGAGATGGCGAAGCTAGGGCCGGCGTTTCCGGAAAACTCGGGGTTGAAGCTGGAGCGCATCTGGCACATTGAACCAGGCCGGGCGGAAGAACCGAACGTGCTTTATGCGGGAGTGGCGCCCGCGGCGTTGTTTCGTAGCGAGGACGGCGGCCAGACGTGGCGTGAGATGACGGAGTTGACCGCGCATCCATCACGCCCGAAATGGCATCCGGGCGCGGGCGGTTTGTGCCTGCATTCCATCACGCTGGATCAGACAAATACGCAGCGCATGTATGTGGGCATTTCGGCGGTGGGTGTGTTTCGCACGGACGACGGCGGCAAGACCTGGAATCCGCGGAACAAAGGGACGCGCGCGGAATTTATGCCGGACAAATACCCGGAGTTCGGCCAATGCGTGCACAAACTTTTGCTGGCAGATGGCAAGTCTTCGCTGTTGTTCCAGCAAAATCATTGCGGCGTTTATCGCAGCGCGGATGCCGGGGAGACGTGGCAGGAAATTACGGCGGGGTTGCCGTCGGACTTCGGTTTTCCGCTGGCGATCCATCCACGGCAGCCGGAGACGATTTATGTCATTCCCCTGAAAGGGGCGGAGTTTCGTTGCCCGCCGGCGAACCAGTTGCAGGTGTTTCGGAGTCGCGATGGGGGCAAGTCATGGGCGGCGCTAAGTAAGGGATTGCCGCAGACGAATGCGTTCATGTCGATTTACCGCGAGGGGATGGCCGTGGACCAGGCGGATCCGGCGGGGATTTATTTCGGGACGAATACGGGAAAGATATTTGCGTCCAGCGACGAAGGGGATTCGTGGCAAGTGCTGGCGGATAATTTGCCGCCGGTTTACTCGGTGGAAACGGCAACTTTGTAACGAATCGTCCAAACCACCGCCCATGGCAATGAGGCGGCATTTACCGGGCAAAAATTTTCCTTTGCGCTGGAGGCGCGGGAAAGCTATTTTCATTCCGGTTTGTCCGATGGTGTAATGGTAGCACAAGGCCCTTTGGAGGCTTTTGTCATGGTTCGAATCCATGTCGGACAGCCACTTTCCCGTTGGCGATTTCCCTGCACAGGCCCCACAGCGCAAGACAAAGTTGCTGATTGACCATGCCAACGGCGCTGTTTTCAGCTCACACCAACCGACTCCATGAGGAAGACTGCACCCCTGAAAAAGTTTCTGGTCATTGCGGCACTCAATCAAGCTGACCAGCAACTGAAGATTTTATTCCTCGGAGAAGAGGTATTCGAGGTCGGTCTTTGACAAGCTGCGCGCGAAGCCTTCTTCGCCGAGAACGTCGGCGATGGTTTGGGCCTTGCTCTGTTGGAGCTCCCAAATCTTTTCCTCGACGGTGCCGGGCGCAATGAGCCGATAGGCATTGACCGTATTGACCTGGCCGATGCGGTGCGAACGGTCGATGGCTTGCGCCTCGACGGCGGGATTCCACCACGGATCATAGAGCACGACGTAACTCGCGTTGGTCAGGTTCAATCCAGTGCCGGCCGCGCGCAGACTCAGCAAAAAGACCGCAGCATTGGGATCGCTTTGGAATGCATTCACCACTTCCTGCCGCTGCTTGGTCTGGCCGGTGAGCAAATGAGTTCTGATCTGGCGCTGCTGGCATTCCTGTTCGAGGAGCTTGAGCACCTGCACGAACTGGCTGAACACCAGAACCTTTTGGCCCTCGGACAAAAGCGGCTCGAGCAATTCAAACAAGGTCTCGGTCTTGCCGGATACCGCGTCATTGCCGACGAGTTGCGGATGGCAGCAAATCTGGCGCAAGCGCGTCAGCGCGGCGAGCACGTGAATCTTGCTTTGGTTAAGGCCTTTTTCCGCCACTGTCTGGAAAACCTGTTCACGGCTGCGGCGCAATTCGGCCAGATAGAGTTTGCGCTGGTCATCGCCGAGTTGGCAATCCCGGCGCTCCTCAATGCGGTCCGGCAGATCCTTGGCGACCCGCTGCTTGAGCCGGCGCAGCATCAACGGACGCAACTTGGCCGAGAGCCGGCGGCGGGCAATGCGCTGGGCGCTCTCCGCATCTTCGCCGCGCGGTTCGTAGGTCTGGGTAAAATGCTCCTGATTGCCGAGATACCCGGGTTGGATAAAATCAACAATGCTCCACAAATCAAGCAGCCGGTTTTCCAGCGGCGTCCCCGTCAGCGCCAGCAGATGGTCGGCGCGCAATTGTTTGACCGATTGCGTCACCTGCGCGGTGGGATTCTTAATGAATTGGGCTTCGTCCAAAATCACCGCATGAAAGGCAAATTTCTGCAACGCCTCAAGGTCGCGCCGCAGCAATGCATAATTGGTGACGATCAAATCGTGTTGCGGAATCTGTTTGCGCAGGTTGTGCCGGGCCGCGCCGCTTTCCAGGACGAGCACCTTCAAATGCGGCGTAAACCGGTTTGCCTCGCGTCGCCAATTATGGAGGACGGAAGCAGGACAAATGACCAGCGAGGGCTTTGGATTCTTGACATTGCGTTCCTGTAGCCACGCCAGCCAGGCCAGCGTTTGCAGGGTTTTGCCCAACCCCATGTCGTCGGCCAAAATCCCTCCCAGCTTGAGCTGGGCGAGATGGCACAAAAAGTCGAACCCTTCCTTTTGGTAGGGGCGCATTTCCGCCTTCACGGAATCGGGAAGTTCGGTGGCGGGCGTGCCCTTGAACTCTTTCAAGCGTTCGCGCAAAGCCTGCGCCTGCGGGCTGTCGCCAAAGCGCTGCAAACCCTCTTCATTCAAATGCGCGGCTTGTTCGATGCCAATGCGGTGCGGCACAGGAATCAATCCGTCCACACCCAGATCAGCCATGGCTTCATGTGCAGTTTGAACGGCGCCCGAATCCAACTCCACCCAGCCTGAATCCGGCAACTTGACGAAACGCCCCGTGGCCGTCTGCAATCGCTGCAAATCAGCCTGGGTCAGTTTGAGCCCTTCCTGTTCCCATTCAGCGGAAACCGAAAGCCAGTCGATGCCGCTGCCCTTCACAACGACGCGCGGGCGCAGTTGTCGCGGGGCGAGAAACAGTCGATGAAAGGCAGGATTTCCCAAATATTCAGCGCCATCCGGCCGGTTTGCCCAGGCGGCGGCGAGTGTGCTTAAGAAACTCTCGTTGGCATCCCCCACCCACAAGCCAGGCTCGGGCGTGAACCAATCCAATTGGCGCAACCAATGGGTCACCGGCTCCAGGCGGGGATCATCGAGAATTTCCGGCTTTTCGGTCTGCGGCTTGCGCGGCTCGTTGGGCTGCCATTCATGCCCATTCCAAAGCCAGACACTCTGGTCGCGTTCACTGCGGGCCAGGAGCCGCAAGCGCACGACCTCGTCCATCAATTCAAAGATGAACTGGGGCACGGCGAGATGCGCCACGCACAATTGCTCCCAGTCCACGCCAAGCACGGACTTGGTCTTGCGCAATTGCTTCAGCAAACGGTGCGTGAGCTTGCGCACCGGCATGGCGGGCTTCCTCGCCCAATGCTCCAGCAAGGCCGACGGCGGCGCGTTGCGCAGGAGATAGAAAGTATTGCCAACAAGCACCAGAGGCGGCCGACTGGAAAAGAATTGGACGTTGCCCAGCGGCTGAACTTCGCCCGTGGACAAGGTCAGTCGGTGAGTGAAAGAAAGCTCGGTACCGCCATTTTCCAAGTCGGGTGTTAATTCCGCCACCTGGCCTTGGAACTTCAATGCGCCCGGGCCGGTGGCCCATTCGAGACGTGAACCCTGCCCCCAACGCGCCAGCCATTGCAGCAACTCCAACTCGGATAAAATCAGCAGTTCCTCGTCATCAGTGCGGCCCGCATGCGTTTCCGTCAGCCATTGAATGAATTCCCAATCGGCGGGCTGAAACAGTTCCTGTTCATGCGCCGCGCGCGTGGTCAATTCAAGAATTTCGTGCAGTGTCTTATGCTTCTCGCCAGTGCGCGAGCGAAACAAATGGAATTGCACGCCGAGGCGATGCAGCGCCGGTTGGTCGGCATCCGGTTGCGTGCGGCAAATCACCCGCAAGGCCGCACGCGGCGAATCCAGGTGGCCAAGAGTCGGCGGAAAAAGCCAATGCTCCAGTTGTTGTACGAGCTTTTGTTCCTGCTCTGCCTCTTCCACTTCCGCGAAATGGTCGAGGTTGGCGTAGGTCATTAGTTCGGTCGGCAGCGGACGATGGGCGCGCAAAAACAGAAAGGCGAGCTGCTCCAACCGGGCCTTGCCTTGCACCGACATCAAACGGGGCCACCAATCCTCGCCGGCAAAATCCTTGCGGGAGAGCGACAGTTGTTCGAAATAATCCTCCAGGGAAAGCCAGGCGCGCTGGGAATCGGCACAGTTTGAAAATTGCGTCAGGATTTCCGTGCGGTGCGCGACAGCGGCCCTGGAGTCAGCCAGTTCTCGACGCAAATCCGCAAGCGCACCGTAGGTCTTGGAAAGGACCGTATGATGCGCGTCATACTTAGTTGTCGTGGGAGAACGCAAGGCGTTCCCGCTTCTGACCGAAACTTTTGCCATCTGATTAGTTGCCTGTGGGCAACGGTCTATCATAACCGCATAAATGCCCTCAATGGTCAATCAGAAAGCGAGGAAATGTGGCAATGCAGAAGACTTTTCAGGGCTTTTCCGGAGAATCCGGACCCGCAGCAAGGCCCAGCTTTTTCTCCAGTTCCCGGACGCGCCGCAACAGCTCCGGCAATTTTTGCAGGGCCAGTAATTGCCGCTTGGTTTGGCGGTCGGGCAGGGCCGGTGAGCCAAAGACCTTTTCGCCGTCCTGAATGTTGTGCATCACGCCGGATTGGGCGGCGACTGTAACGCGGTTGCCCAATCTCAAATGACCCGCCACTCCCGACTGTCCGCCTAAGATTACGTAATTGCCCAACCGGGTGCTGCCGGCAATGCCAACTTGCGACACAAGAAGGCTGTGCTCGCCAATCGTCACGTTATGCGCCACTTGGACCAGATTGTCGATTTTTGTCCCCTTGCCAATGGTGGTCGGTCCCAGAGCGCCGCGATCCACGGCAACATTGGCGCCAATTTCAACATCATCACCGACAATGACATTGCCAATCTGCGGAACCTTGCGATGCAATCCTTCGTCAAAAACATAGCCAAAACCATCCGAGCCAATGACTGTCCCTGAATGAATGCGCACCCGGCGGCCAATCTGGCTGCCGGGATAAAGGGTAACATTCGGAAAAATATTAGTGTCGTCCCCCAACTCAGCTCCCGCGCCCAGGTAATCACCGCCCTGCAACACAACGCGCGCACCAATCCGCACCTGCTCGCCAATAATACAATGCGGCCCAATATGGGCGGTGGGATCAATTTTAGCCGACTTGGCCACCACCGCGGTCGGGTGAACGCCGGGCGCAAATGTCGGCTCTGGAAAGAACAGCGGCAGGACCTTGGCAAAAGCCACGCGGGCATTGGGAACGCGAATCAACACCTTGCTGGCAGAAGTGAAATTACCGGCCACCAGAATCGCGGAAGCGGCACTCGACTCGGCACGAGCGAAATACGTTTCGTTTTCCGCGAAGGTAAGGTCACCCGGTTGGGCGCGGTCAGCGGGCGCAAAGCCGCTCAGCAGCAGCGAACCATCTCCGAGCACTTCGCCCGAAAGCTGTTTGGCAATATCAGCGGCAGTAAGCGGCATAATCTAAATATAGGCTTTGGCGGCCAGCGGCCCGTTTGACATCGAGCACCCTCGGGTCGTTGCAAGTCATCCGTTGACTTGAAATCGCAGGCCACTATAAAGTCGCTGTCGTCTAATTCAACACCTACTTTAATTCTATGGCCAGCACGTTACGCGTCGGAATGATCGGTTATCGCTTCATGGGCAAGGCCCATTCCAATGCCTGGCGTCAGGCGCCCCATTTCTTTCCCCTCCAAGCCGGAGTGGAAATGCACACTATTTGCGGTCGTGATCCCGCCGGTGTGGAAGCCGCCCGCGCCCAATTCGGGTGGGAGCATGCCTCCACGAATTGGCGTGAAGTCATCAGTTCCCCTCACATCGACATCATTGATATCAACACGCCCAATGATTCGCATGCGGAAATTGCCATCGCCGCCGCGCAAGCCGGCAAGCATGTCCTGTGCGAAAAACCGCTCGCCCTTACCGTGAAGCAGTGCGAACAAATGGTTGCCGCGGCAAAAAAGGCCGGGGTGGTCAACATGGTCTGCCATAATTACCGCCGCATTCCCGCCATCGCCCAAGCCAAAAAGATGATTGAGGAAGGGTCCATTGGTCAGGTGTTTCACTTTCATGCCCGCTATGCGCAGGACTGGATTGTGGACCCCCAATTCCCGCTCGTATGGCGTTTGCAGAAGGGTGTCAGCGGTTCCGGCGCCCACGGGGATATCAACGCCCACATCATCGACCTGGGGCGACACCTCGTGGGCGAGTTTGCGGAAGTCTCGGGTCTGATGCACACCTTCATCAAACAGCGTCCGCTCGTGGATGCCCGCGGCAAAGGCCAGGGCCTGACCGCCAAGTCGAACCAAAAAATGGGCAAAGTGACCGTGGATGATGCCGCCATGTTCATGGGTCGCTTTAAAAATGGCGCCTTGGCAAATCTGGAAGCCACCCGCTTTGCGCTCGGGCGCAAGAACCACATCGAAATCGAAATCAACGGTTCCCAAGGCTCGCTTCACTTTGATTTCGAAGACATGAACCGGCTCAAGTTTTTCGATAATACCAATCCCGGCGACCGGCAGGGTTTTCGGGATATCTTGGTCACCCAACCCAACGGCATTCACCCTTACGTGGGCCAATGGTGGCCGCCCGGCCATATCATTGGGTACGAGCATACCTTCGTGCATACCGTTGCCGATTTCGTGAACGCCTGTGTCAGCGGCAAATCCATTCATCCCACTTTTGAGGACGGCCTCAAAAACCAGCGCGTGATGGCCGCCGTGCAGCAATCGGCCCAGACCCGCCGCTGGGTGAAGGTATAGCGAGTCTCGTTTGATTCCTCCTTCAAGTATTTTCCTTTTGCCAGGGCATGTTTTCTGGCATGGAATTCCATTAACGTGATGGAAAGTTCCAAAGAGAAAAACCGCTTTTGGTTGATCTGCCTGGCATTGTTTCTGGGTTCGCTGGCCGTTTATGCCCGGGTCGGCGGATTCGAATTTGTTGACTATGACGACCCCGCGTACGTGATTGAGAATCCGCGCGTGGCCGGCGGCTTTACCTTGGACAATATCATCTGGGCCTTCACCACGGGTTATAATTCCAACTGGCATCCCTTGACCTGGCTCTCCCACATGCTCGATTTCCAGCTCTACGGTCTCTTTGCGGGTGGACACCACTTGACCAACCTGCTCCTGCACATCACCAATGCGCTGCTGCTCTTTGGCATCTTGCACCGCATGACCGGGGCCATGTGGCGCAGTGGCCTGGTGGCCGCGCTCTTTGCCTGGCATCCTTTGCATGTCGAATCGGTGGCTTGGATTTCCGAACGCAAGGATGTGTTGAGCACCTTTTTCTGGCTCTTGACCATGGCGGCTTACCTGCGCTACGTGACGAAACCAACACCCCGCCGCTATCTGCTTACCCTGTTGTTCTTCACCTTGGGCCTGATGTCCAAACCGATGGTGGTGACCCTCCCTTTCGTGCTGCTCTTGCTGGATTTTTGGCCGCTCCAACGCATCGCGGACTTTGGCTTGTCGCTCAATGCTGGAAAAAACGCAAAAGCCTCCACCCAACCCCTGCTCCGTCTCATCGTGGAGAAGATTCCGTTTTTTATCCTGACTGTGGCAGCAAGCGTTGCGACTTTTATTGCGCAGCAGCGCGGCGGGGCAATGGTCGGTTCGCAAACTCTTTCCGAACGAGCTGCCAACGCCTTGATTTCTTACATTCGTTACCTGCGAAAGATGATTTGGCCAACTGACCTCGCTGTCTTTTATCCTCATCTTCAAAATTGGACGGCCTTGGAGGTAACGGGTGCCATCCTGCTGCTGCTGGGCGTGACCATTGCCGTAATTGGCGGCCGAAGGCGCCAGCCCTGGTTGTTGGTCGGCTGGCTTTGGTTTCTAGGCACACTGGTGCCGGTGATTGGTTTGGTACAGGTGGGCATGCAATCCATGGCTGACCGTTATACTTACGTTCCCCTCATTGGTATTTTTATCATGCTGGCTTGGGGCTTGAACGATCTGACGCAGCGCTGGCCGCAATACTTCCGCATGGCGCTGAGCGCGGGCACCGCTCTCATTCTCGCGGCCTGCCTCGCCCTCACCTGGTTTCAAGTTGGCCACTGGCGCAACTCCCTTACTCTCTTCAACCACGCGCTGAAGGTCACCCCCAACAACTTCATTGCCCACCAATGCCTTGGTGTCGCCTTGGGCCGGCTCGATCGCTATGATGAGGCCGCCGATCATTTCAACGCTGCTTTGCAAATTGAACCCCGCACCTACGCCAGCCTTTTTGGTCTCGGAATAACCCGCGCTGTGCAGGGCCGCACTCAGGAAGCCGTGGACAATTTCGAGGCAACTTTGCGTGTTCGGCCTGATTTTTATCTGGCGCACCTCAACCTCGCCGAAGCGCTCGCTACTCAAGGCAAACTGCCGGAAGCCATTAATCATTATAAAGAGTGCCTGCGACTTGATCCCAATTCGGTCGAGGCCCATAGCAGTCTTGCCCTCATCTTGGTCCGTCTCGGCGCGTTGCCTGAGGCGGTCGATCAATTTAAGGGCGCCTTGCGCTTGGAACCGGGCTTTGCGGAACTCCACGAGCAATTGGGCGAGGCGTTGGCGAAGCTCGGCAATCGCGACGCTGCCCAGGCCTCCTACCTCGAAGCCCTGCGACTCAACCCTGACCTGGCGAGCGCCCATCTTCAACTCGGTTTACTCCTCGGCGAGCAAGGCAATTACGCCGATGCCCTCGTTCATTTTTCCAACGCGGTCAAACTCGAACCGACCAATCAGACCGCTTGCATCAACCTAGCCGGCATTCTGGCCACCAACCCAAAAGCCGAACTCCGCAACGGCCCTGAAGCCGTCCAACTCGCCGAGCGCGCCAATGCCCAGACCGGCAATCACGATCCCTACGTCCTCACCGCATTGGACGAAGCCTATGCCGAAGTCGGCCGCTTCGATGACGCCATTAGAACTGCTCAGCAAGTCCAGCAACTCGCCGCTTCCAATCAGCAACCCGCCCTCGTGGAAAAGGCCGCTCACCGCCTGGAGCTGTATCGCTCCGGCAAACCTTTTCACGAGTAAAGTCTAACCTCCCAGCAACTCGGCCACCTTCGCCTGGATGCTCGCGTGCCGCATCAACGACTCGCCCACCAAAATAACTTGCGCGCTGCAATTCGCCAATCGTTCCACATCCGCACGCGTGTGAATGCCGCTCTCCGCCACCAGTAATTTCTCCTGTCCGTCCTCTCGTCCACGCAGCTTGGCCGCCAGTTGTTCGGTCGTCGCCAAATCCACCTTGAACGTTTTCAAGTTCCGGTTGTTGACGCCAATCACCTGCGCTCCCGCTGCCAGCGCGCGCTTCAACTCCGCCTCGTCATGCACTTCCACCAACGCCGTCAGTCCCGCCTGCGTCGCCAGCTCATGAAAATGTTTTAACTGTGCATCGCTCAAAATCGCCACGATCAACAGCACCGCATCCGCGCCCCACTCAACCGCCTCCAATATCTGGCGTTCATCAATGATAAAATCCTTGCGCAACAACGGCAGTTTCACCGCCTGGCGAATCGCCTTCAAATACTCCAACGAACCCTGGAAAAATTTCTCGTCCGTCAATACGGACAGGCAATCCGCCCCGGCCGCCTCATATTGCCGCGCAATTCGCACCGCGTCGAAATCCGCGCAAATAACCCCTGCGGATGGCGATGCCTTCTTGACCTCCGCAATGAGCGACACCCTGCCGCCGCGCCGGGGCTGCCTTAACGCCGCCGCAAAATCACGCAACCCACCGCGCGCGGTGAGCGCCGTCTTCAAATCGCCCAACGCAATTGCCCGCTGCGGCAACCGGGCCACTTCCAGCTTCTTCTGCTCAACAATGGTATCAAGAATGTTCACTCGCAAAATCGTCGCTCCATTATTCCTCGTCGTCCTTCACCGAAGCCATCCGCTTCGCCGGACATCCTGCGCGCAGCCACCCGTTCACAAACGGATCCAAATCGCCATCCATCACCGCCTGCACGTTGCTGGTTTCCACGCCGGTCCGCAAATCCTTCACCATGCGATATGGCTGAAAAACGTAACTGCGAATCTGGTTGCCCCACGACACGCTTCCCTTCTCGCCGTAAAATCGTTCCATGTCCTGCTTCGCCGCATCCAGCCGTTGCGCAAAAATTCGCGAGAGCAGCAACTTCATCGCCGTCGCCCGGTTTTGATGCTGTGAACGCTGGCTTTGCGACGCCACCACCAACCCCGTCGGCATGTGCGTGATGCGCACCGCGGTTTCCACTTTGTTCACGTTCTGACCGCCTTTGCCGCCGGACCGAAACGTGTCCACTTGAAATTCATTCGGCGGAATTGGCACCTCGGCTTCTTCCGCAATTTCCGCAATTGCATCCACACTCGCAAAACTCGTATGCCGCCGTTTGTTCGAATCGAAGGGCGAGATGCGCACCAAGCGATGCACCCCGCGCTCCGCCTTGCAAAAGCCGTACGCGTTCTCGCCGCTGATCAGCAGCGTCGCGCTCTTGATGCCGGCGGTTTCCCCCGCCAGCGCATCGGTCATTTCCACCTGCCACCCGCGCGATTCCGCCCAGCGCTGGTACATCCGCAGCAGCATGTTCGCCCAATCACACGATTCCGTTCCTCCCGCGCCCGCGTTGATGCTCAGGATGCAATTATTCTTGTCGTGCGGCCCGTTGAGAAACACCCGCAGTTCGAGGCTCTCCAACTCCTTGGAAAATTGCGCCAGTTCGCGCTCCATTTCCCGCTCCATTTTCGCCTGCTCGGCTTCCGGTTCCCCCGCGGCCAGTTCAATCATCACGTGAAAATCCTCCACCTGCTTCTCCGCCTTGAGCAGTGGATCAATTTTTTTGCGCAGGGAATTGGACTCGTCGATGAGCTTTTGGGCCTGCTCGCGATTATTCCAAAACGTGTCCACCGCCATCAAGGAGTCCAGCTCCGCCAGTCGCTTCTGCACACTGGCGACGTCAAAGAAACCTCCGCAAATGCGCAAGTTTCTCCACCACAGCTTCCAATTGAACTTTGATGACATCGAACATATCGCCAATATAGTGGAGAGCGATTTCAGAATCCAGAGTTGATTCTCTGCCTGGGCGCTCCGGCAAAATAGCCGGTCACGCCTCGCCGGTTCGCCTCTCCTTTCTGCTTGCTCCATACCTTTGCCCCTATATCGTGGGAAATGCAGCGTTAACCATGGCTTTTACCTGGCCTGCCTGTCGAAGTTCAGTGCGCTGCGAATGAATATCAGTTTAATGCCAGTTTTTCGAATGCCTTTTTTATTATGAGTGAAAAGCGGGCTCCGGCCTGGAGTAACTTTCAGTTGTTGGCCCTGGCAGCTTGTCTGCTTGGCGCCAGCGCCGTGTTTCATCTGTTCTGTGCCGCCACCGGCAAATCTTTTTACCGCGATATCCATCTCGGTGCCGCGCTCGAATATGCCCGCACCCGCATCGATCTGTTCCACCCCATCATCATCGGCTTCAACGCCACCCAAACCCCCACCCCGCAGGAATTGCCGCTCTGGCAGGCCGCCGCCGCCGTGGCTTTCAAGCTTTTCGGGACCTGGATCGGCTGGGCGAACCTGACCTCTCTATTCTTCTTCAGCACCGGCCTGTTCCCGCTGTACCAACTCGCCAAAATCTATTACGGTTCGCGTTGCGCCTGCTGGACGCTTGTCTTCTTCCTCGCTCAACCGCTCATCTTTCTGAATGCGGGACTCGGCAGCACCGATGGCTTCTCGCTGACCAGTTCTATCTGGTTCCTCTTCTTTGCCGTTAAATTGCTCCAGAAACCCACCCTCCTCTGGTGGCTGTTGACTTGCGCCTCCGGCATCGTGGCCGCGCTTTCCAAACTCCCGTTTTTTATGGCCGCCGGCCTGGCCGTGGTTTTCCTGACCGTCGCCTTCCATCGCACCTCCTTGCGCGCCTGGCTCCTCATGGGAGGGGTTGCCGTCACTGTGGGAGCGGTTTTCCTTGCCTGGACGGTTTATACCGGCCGCTGCCTGGCGCTGGCGGAATTCCCCCTGGTCGATTTGCGCATGTCGAACCCCGACATGCGCTTCTGGTATTTTGGCGACCTCCATTATCGGCTCTCCCCCATGAACTGGCTTAAGGGCGGCTGGCGCATTCTCAACGCCTGTTTCGGCAGCATCGCACTGGCCGGCCTGTTCATTGCCTCGCTGGCATTCCTCCGCCAAAATGTGTTTGGAAAATTGTGGCTCATCGGCGCATTCCTGACCACGCTCATATTCACGCATCTGATCCTCCATCACTGGCATTACTTCCTCATGTTCACTCCCGCCGTTGCCCTCGTCACCGCGCAGGCCGCGCTCGCCTGGGAAAAACATCTCGCCTTTGAAAGCCGCTGGAAATCGCTCTTGGGTATGGGTGTCGTCGTCCTGATCCTGTCCCTCTCCATCGTGCAAGGCATGGCCGGGATGAAAGTCTATCTGATCAACGATCCCTACCGCCTTGGCATGGTCAAACTCATCCAACAACACTCCACGGAATCCGATAAATTGCTGATCCAAGGCGGCGGCTGGGGCGGCGATGAACTCTTTCTCGCCCATCGGCTGGGACTCTCCATTTGGGACACCAAACTCCTGGAAAAACCCGAATCTCTTCAGCGTCTGAAAACGCTCGGCTACAACAAGCTCGTCATGATTGCCCAATCCCCCCTGATGGCCACCGCGCATGCCGGCGTCCCCGGCGACAAAGGACTGATACGCGAAAGCTACCGCCAATATATGACTCCCGCAGTCGAAAACTGGCCCGTAATCTATCAGGACGAAAACATCCTGATTAAAGAAATCCCCTGATCCAACCATCCCCCACTCACGCCTTGCGTGCCACCGCAAAAAACCGCTTCCCCGGCACACACCACGCCGGATGCAGCTTCAAATAAAGCCGCAGAAAAATTTTAAAAAAAGTCTTTCAGCAGCGCTGATCACGCCCGGTTGCGATAAGCCAGGTTATTCTCAAAACGCGCCTTGTAGATGCGGTGCAAGTCAGCAGGGCCGCTGGCGCTCATTTTTTCTTATAATCCCCCCGGCTGAAATATTTCTCGAGCCAGATGTACAGGCAAATGAAAAGATACCGGCTTCCCATTTCCGTGATTTTCAATTTGGCTTCACCGGTCCGCCGGTTGCGCCAGGTAATCGGTATCACCGTCCAACTGAAGCCGCGCACGATGGCCTTGAGTGGCAGCTCCACCGTCAAATTGAAATGCGGCGCTATCAACGGCCGGCAGCCGTCAATCACCTCTTTGCGATAGGCCTTGAACGCATTCGTGGTGTCATTAAGGCGAACGGCGAACATCGTCTTGATGAAAAAATTCGCCATGCGATTCAGCAACAGCTTGATCCGGGGATAATCAATCACCCCGCCGCCCTTCATGAACCGGCTGCCAAAAACACAATCGTAACCGTCATTCAACAGCTTCCAATAGCGCACCACGTCGCGGGAATCATCGGATTCATCGGCCATCATGATGACGACCGCGTCGCCCTTCATGTTATTCAACCCGTGAATGATGGCCCGGCCAAAACCATGCAAACCGGTGTTCTGCACCGGTGCCAGCGCCGGAATCTTTTCCTTCAACGCCGTCAGCAATTCCCAGGTCGTGTCCGTGCTGCCATCATCCACCACCACGATTTCGTGCGGGATATTGTGAATGCGCAGTTCCACGTGCAGATGTTCCACCGTAGAGCAGATGCAGCCCTCCTCGTTTCGCGCCGGCAGGACAATCGACAGCAGCGCAACCGGACGCGGATTGGGTGGCGGCGAAATCATGCGTCGTTGGATACCTCCAGCCAATCCGGATGGCTTTCCGCGTGACGCGCAATTTCATCCAAAATGTTCTCGAGCGAAGTCGCCGGCTGCCAGCCCCAAATCTGCTGCGCGCGTTCCGCATTCAGAATCAGCCAGGGAACATCGTACAACCGGTCTTGCGGCTCGCGTTTCACCTCGTGCGGGCCGAATCGACGGGCGCACCAATCGGTCAGTTGCGCCAGGGACATTGCCTGATCCGTCCCGCCGCTGACATTCAACACCCCGCCATTTTTTCCGGAAGCATTCATCTGCTTGAGCAGTAGTGAAACCAGGTCGCGGGGGTGAAGGCAATCCCGCACCTGATACCCCGTCCCGCCAAAGCCGATGTATTTCAGCGGCCGCTTGCGGCAATGCGAATGGATCCAAAACGAGAAGATTCCCTGGTCCGCCTTGCCAAACTGTCCCGCCCCGGCCAGCACTCCGCAACGATTCACATAAACCGGCAAACCAAACGCCGCCCCGTATTCCAACACCATGATTTCGGAAGCGAGCTTGGACGCCCCGTAAAGCGACAGCGGCGGCTCCGTGGAAAATTCCTCCGTCACCCCTTTTGTCGTCAATCCCGGTCCTTTGAAATCCTGCCACACCGGCACCAATGCGTTCCCCTTGGTTTCCATCTTCAACCCGGCCAGGCGTGGCAGGGAATAAACCCGGCTCGTGCTCAACATGAGGAAACCGCACTTGGCCCGTTTGCAGTATTCCAGCAGGTTGATCGTGCCCACCAAATTGTGCTCAATTAATTGCCGGCTGCTCGTCTGCCCTTGCACCCCCGCGAGCACGCTCGGATTCGCCGCGGCGTCAATAATCCAATCCACCATCGGCAACGCTTCCAAATCGCTCGGATTACGAATATCCCCGTGCCACAGTCGCACCCCATGCTGCTTCCAAATTTGCCGGTTGAGCTCACTGCCGGGACGACTGAGATTGTCGATGCCAATGATCTCCAGACCGGGAGTCTGGCGCATTAATTCGATGGCGAGCGTGCTGCCCACAAACCCGCAGATGCCCGTGATTAAAATCTTCATGCCGGTACAATATTTACCGAATGCGCCAAACCCCGGATAAATCTTAAGCTGCGGCGGTGTACCGTTGCGGAATTCATGAACCAATTCATGACCCTTATGCCGCCAGCCGTTGCTGCCACGATTTCACGATTTCAGAAACAATTTGTGGCAGGCTCCGCGTGATCGACCATTTCGGATAATGCGCCTTCATCTTGCGCAGGTCGCTGTAATAGCAAATGTGGTCCCCCACCCGGTTCTGATCCAGGTAAGTGTATTTCTGGTGCTTGCCGCTGAAACTTTCCACCAGCTCCATCGCTTCCAGGATGGAACAGGAATTATCCTTGCCGCCGCCCAGGTTATAAACCTCCGCGCAACGGGGATTCAGGTAAAATTGATACATGAACGCCGCCACATCCTCGGAATGGATGTTGTCCCGGACCTGCTTGCCCTTGTAACCGTAAAGTTTGTATTCCTGCCCCTCGACATTGCACTTGATCAAATAACTCAGGAACCCGTGCAACTCCACGCCCGAGTGATGCGGCCCGGTCAGGCATCCGCCGCGCAAACAGCACGTCGGCATGTCAAAGTAGCGCCCATATTCCTGCACCAAAATATCCGAAGCCAGCTTGGAAGCGCCAAACAGCGAATGCTTGGACTGATCAATCGTAAACGATTCCGGAATGCCGTTCTGGAAATTCGCGTCATCGTATTCCCAACGCTTGGCCAATTCCTTCAGCGGAATGCGGTTCGGCGCGTCCCCATACACCTTGTTCGTGGACATGTGAATGAACGGCGATTCCTTGCAATGCCGCCGCGCCGCTTCCAGCAAATTCAACGTTCCCACCGCGTTGGTATCAAAATCATCAAACGGAATCGCCGCCGCGCGGTCGTGCGAAGGCTGGGCCGCCGTGTGCACAATCAGGTCCGGGTTGATCTGCTTGACCACCGCCTCGATGCCTGCGCGGTCGCGCATATCGACTTCGTGATGGTGGAAATGGGAGATATTTCCCTCCAGTCGGCGTTGGTTCCAGCGCGTGTCCCCCTGCGGACCAAAGAAAACCGCCCGTTGGTTATTGTCGATTCCGTGGACCTCAAAACCCTGTCCGCCGAAATATAAACAGACTTCGGACCCAATCAGTCCATTGGAACCAGTCACCAAAATTCTTTTTTTCGTCGAATTTTGCAATGGGTCAGTATTGTCAAGACCCTGCTCCAACGCAAGCCCATTAAGCTGGCAGCCTCGTGCTAAACGCCCCTCGTTCCCAGCTTACTTGACGGTCTCCACGCGGCCGGTCTGCCGCATGTTGCCACGAAACACCGGCCAGGAACTATTCGCCGGTTGGTTGGTTCCCTTGATGGCATAGAATCGGTTATTCCCGCCAATATAAATTGTCCCGTCGGGCGCAATCGCCGGCGCGGCGCTAATCTGCCCCAGAAATGCCCCCCATTTTGATTCGTTGCCGGCAAAGCAATAAAGCGCGCCGTAATGTGAGCCAAAGATAATCGCGCCGTCCGCCGTCGCCGCCGGCGCGGCATCCATTGTCTCCACGCAAAAATCCCATTCCACTTTCTTCCCCTCCGGAGTGATTCGCCACATGCAGTTGTTCACGCCAATGTCAATCATCCCCGCGGCATCGATGATCGGAGAAGCCGGCCGCGTGCCCCCGGTGTGGAGCTGCCATTTTTTTACGCCCGCCGGAGTCACCGCATAAAGATTGCCGTCCACGGAACTGAAATACAGCGTGCCATCCGCCCCAATCGCCGGTGACGCAATAATCGCCCCCCCGGTTGCAAACACCCACTTCCGGCTGCCGTCCGGATTCAGCGCATAAAACTTTTTATCGTGTGACCCAATATAAACCGTCCCGTCCGCGCCAATCACCGGCGAGGAATCAATCGCTCCATCGGTCACCAATTCCCATTTCTTATTTCCCGCCGGATCCAGCGCGTAAAACTTTTTGTCCCACGAGCCAAAATAAATCGTCCCATCCCCGCCGATCGCCGACGAGGAATCCACCCAGGCGCCGGTCGCAAACGACCACTTCTCCTTGCCTTGCGGCGTCACGGCGTAAAATTTCCGGTTCCGGCTCCCAAAATAGATTGTCCCGTCACTCCCAATCGCCGGCGATGATTTAATGTCCATGCCGGTGGGGAACGACCACTTGCTGCGCCCGCCTGGCTCAAACGCATCCAACCGGGAATTGAATGAGGTGATGTAAATGGTGCCGTCCGCTCCAATCGCCGCAGAAGCATCAAACGCATGCGCCAGCGGCACACTCCACAGAATGGCTCCCGGTTCCTGCGCGGACAGCGCCAGGGTTGCCAGCAGCGGCAGGCCCGCGACAAAAAATCGCTTGGTTATATTCGCAAAAAACATTTTCAGGCTGGTCACACTGCTATGTTTGCCACCTTTAGGCAAGTTTCGATTCCACCCACCAACCCACCGGACGCCCAGCGAAACTAGTTGCCCGCTTTCTCATTAAAAAGCTAGATTCGCCGCGATGAAAGTCCTGTTCAACCACGACGACCCGTTCCTGCTCATGCACGGTGGCTTTCAGATTCAGATCGAGCAAACCAAGACCGCCCTCGAACAAGCCGGCGTCGAGGTGGAATATTTGCGTTGGTGGGACGATGCCCAACGCGGGGACATCCTGCATTTCTTCGGCCGCCCGCGCCAATCTCACGTCGAATTCGCGCACAAAAAGGGTATCAAGGTCGTGATGACCCAACTTCTCACCGGCCTCGGTTCGCGCGGCGCCGGGCAGCGACGCCTCCAAAAAATCGTCATCGGTGCCAGCGAAAAGCTTCTCCCCGCCATGTTCACTGCCCCGTTCAGTTGGGACGCCTATCGCTCCGTAGACGCCGCCATTCTGCTCACGCCGTGGGAGGCCCAATTGATGCGCGAGATGTTCTCCGTGCCCCGCGAAAAAATCCATGTCATCCCCAACGGCGTCGAAACCGTCTTTCTGAACAGCCAACCGCTGCTGCGCGGCCCCTGGCTGGTCTGCACTGCCACCATCACCGAACGCAAACGCGTGGTGGAACTGGCCGAGGCCGCCGTCGTCGCACAAACCCCGCTTTGGATCATCGGCAAGCCCTACTCCGACTCCGATCCCTATGGGCAACGCTTCCTCCAAATCGCCCGCCAAAATCCCAAGCTCATCCGCTACGATGGCCCCATTTACGACCGTGCCAAACTCGCCGAAGCCTATCGCACCGCGCGCGGGTTTGTGCTGTTAAGCACCATGGAAAGCCTCAGCCTCTCTGCCCTCGAAGCTGCCGCCTGCGAACTCCCCTTGCTCCTCAGTGACCTGCCGTGGGCCCGAACTGTCTTTCAACAAAACGCTTCCTACTGCCCCGTCACTCCGAGTGCCGGCCGCACCGCCGACGACCTGCAAAAATTCCACGCCGCCGCGCCCAGTCTTTCCATCCCACCCAAGCCCATGACCTGGCTCGAAGTCGCCACGCAATTAAAATCTCTCTACGCCGGCTTGCTCAAAACTTCGCGGTAGATTTCCACGTGCCGTTGCGCGATGAACAGCGGATGGAACCTTTCCCGCGCCATCTGCTTTGCGGTCTGCGCCAATGCCCGCGCCATCTGCGGATTATCCAATATCCGCTGCACCCCCACCGCCATCGAATCCGCCTCCAATGGATTGCAAAATAATCCGTTCTTCCCGTCCTCAATCAAATCCGGCAGCCCGCCCACCTTCGCCGCCAACACCGGCACGCCCGCCGCCATCGCCTCCAGCACCACCATCGGACAATTATCCTCCAGTGACGGCAAGGCCAGCATCGTCGCCGTTTTCAAATACCCCTTAAGCTTTTCCCGGTCCGCAAAGCCGCCGTACGTGCACCATGGCCGCGTGGCAATCAATTCCTGAAACTCCGTCACGAACGGGTCCTCCTTCACCACCTCGCCCACGAACATCACCTTGAACTTCTTTTTGCCCGCCAGCGAATCCAGCGCGCGAATAAACGCATTTTGGTTTTTGCGATGGCAGATAAAACCTGCGCACAGAATCAATCCTGAATCATCCGGCGCCGGTTGCGCGTCAAAAAAAGAGGCATCCACCGCGTTGGGCACCAGCCACATCTTTCGCGCCAGGTCTTTCACCGCCTCCTGCGTGTAACTCGTGATGCACACCACCCCCCGCGCGCGCGGCAAAACGATTCTCTCCAACTGCGCCGCCAGCCAGTTAAACGAAAGCGGCTTGGCTTTGTTCACCTCGGCGATCAACCGCATGTTCCCATGCAGCGTCACCACATTCGGAAATTTGGAAAACACCGCGCTGATCGCGCACTCCCGCTCCGTCCCCTGCCCGTGCACAATATCCGGCTGAATCACCTTCAACCGGCGGCGCACCGCGCGAATGCAGCCCTGATACGAGGTCCGCATCCAGCCGCTCTTCGGCACATACAAGCTGTGAAACCAAATATTCTCCGCCAGTTTCTTCGGCGACTTCATCGGTTTCTGCGCGCAGGAAATCACATGCACTTCCAATTCCGGCATCGCCGCAAAACCCTGCAACAACGCTTCCGGCGCCGTCCCAAAATACGGCGCTGGATTCGCAAAATCCTGGAAATGCTGGCGGTTATCAGTCGTTACAATGGCGATCTTCATCTCAAATTTTTATGCAATTTTCTGAAACACACGGTTGTGTCCCACCTGCAAAATCTCGCGAAACTGGTTGCGGTCAATTTCACCCGCCATGCGCGACGGCCCTGGATGCCCGCCCGTCGCAAACAACGGCGGTTTGTACATGGTAGTCAATCCCGCATCATCCAGCACGATTATCCCGCCCGGCTTCACACTCTCCGAGCACACCGCCCAATCCTTGCATACCACCTCGTAGTCGTGATTGCCGTCGATGTAAATCATCTCCCATTGCCGTGACCGGATCAATGCCACTGCTGCCGGGTCCGTCGAAAAAGCCTTCAACAACTCCGGCCGCGGCAGCGCAAAATGTCGGAAATTCAAAAGCGTATCCTCCAGGTAATCCACATCCCGCTCGTATTTGGAAACCCGGTCCCCCGCCGGCGAAAACGGCGAAATCCCCTGCGTCAGGCAACCAATCCCATTCAACCGCGCCAACAACGCCGCCAGGCTCACCACCTGGCCGCGATACACCCCGATCTCCAAAAAGCTCGCCGGCTTGAATTCCCGGAACAGCAGAAACCACATCACATGCATCGCATCCTCCCCAAACCCCCGCCGTTCCTGCTCAAAATAATGGCGATGCTCCCGCAACTCCGGCGCGAGCCGCTGATGAAAAAACCGAAAGCAATCCAGGTAAAACTCCGTCGGCGATGCCAGACTCCTCCCCCAATCCCCCCGCTCCAACCGCTCCGGCCCCGACTGCTTCAACAGCCGCCGCCTGAGCAGGCCCGTAGCCACCCGCCTATACTGATTATAAATAAACCCGGTAATCGACATCCCCAAACGCTAACGATACGAACGCAGGATTTAAACAAAAAAGGGTAAACGTTCTGCTATCCAAAGTGGGACCTCACCTCTCCCCAGCCACAACCTTAGAAATTGTCTTTTTTTGGCGGGCGACACGGGCTAGCCTGCCCCTTTGGATGCTGACACGTTGACCGGCGGCACCTGGCGTCGGCTGGACGTGGAACATGAATGGCCAATAGAAAAAAAATCGCTCTCTGTCTGGAATATCCGCTCGCGTTGCGCGGCGGCGTTAGCGTGCTGGTGGAGACATTAATGGCAGGGTTGGCCGGCGATTATGACCTGGTGCTGGTTTCGCCGGACACGGTTGAAAATCTGGCCAACTCGCCCGCCAAACCTTTCATCCACACCCATCTCCCTTGGAATCCGGCAACCGTCTCCCGCCGCACTTCCCAAGACCTCGCCCGCCAACTCGCCGCTGCCGGCGTCCAACTGGCGCACTTTCATTTCGGCGGCAACTTCGGCTGGGGCAGCCGCTTTATCGGTCACTGCCCCATCCCTTACGCCGCCCGGCTGGGCATCCCGACCGTCAGCACCATCCACTCGTTTCACGGCAATCTCGATGGCTTCTGTGGTCCGCAGAAACCATTTTGGTTCAAACTGGCGCTGTTCCCTTTTGCCTGGCTGGGAAAAATGCACGTCCTCTCGCACCTCCGCCGCGAGATCGCCGTATCCCGAACTATTTGCCAAAAGTTACGGCGCTTATACTGGCCCTTTCGTGGAAAATTCATCCAGCTCTATCACTCCCGCCTCAAACCGGGCGGCGTTGCCGAAAAAAAACCGCGCGAAAACCTTATTTTGAATGTCGGTCATATTGCCGCCATGAAGGGCCAGGTGTTCCTGGCCGAAGCTTTCGCGCAGCTTGCCCCGCGCCATCCCGATTGGAAACTGTGCCTGGTTGGACACGTGGCCGAGCCAGCAACAGCCCAGGAGATTGTCACCATCGCCCGAACGCATAATTTGGCAGACCGCATTCTGCTCCCCGGCGAAAGCAGCGAGGTCCATGAGCTGATGCGTCGTGCCCGCATCTACGTGCAGCCCTCCCTCAGCGAAGCGCTGGGCCTGGCGCTCCAAGAGGCCATGTTCTACGGCGCTTGTGTCATCGGCACTCGTACCGGCGGCATTCCCGAACTGATCCAGCATGCCAAAACCGGCCTGTTGGTGGAGCCGGCCAATGTCCCGCAACTCACCGCTGCCTTGGAAAACCTTATTGCCCACCCCTCGTTGCGGGAGGATTATGGTCGCGCTGGCGCCGCTGCCATTCCGCAAATGGGCATGACCGCCGCGCAAATGTCCGCCAATCATATTCGTCTCTATGAGTCCATCCTCGTCCACGCGTAATCGCCAATTTGCCGTCGCCGCGCCCGGCCACGTCCAGTTCGACGAGGACAAGGCCCGCGCCCTGTTGCACCACGGTTCTCTGCGTCTCCTCGCGTTGGGCACGCGCCGCGGCGCCACCGGGGTGCCCACCGAGTTGACCCGCCTGAATCCCAGGATTGGCCTGGCTGCCTACGCCGCCGCCCGGACCCTGTCCAATTTCAAGGCCGAGTCTTTCCGTTTTCGCCTCAATCCGTGGTTCGACCGCTGGGTTAAAAAGCAATTGCAATCGGGCGACCATTTAATCTCCAGTTTCGGTTACACCAACGCAGCCTTCAAATGGGTGCGCCAACACGGCGGCAAGGCCTTTTTATCCGCCGGCAATTCGCATCCCGAAAATTTTTGGACCGTGCTGACCGAGGAACATCAGCGTTGGAATTGTTCCGACCCGCCCATCGCCCGCCATCATTACGAACGCTCCCTGGCGATGTTGGCCGACGTCGATTACGTCTTCGCGCCCAGCTCCTTCGTGGCCAATTCCTTTTTAACGCGCGGTTTCAAGCCGGAACAAATCATCAAGGATGTCTATCCCATCAATCTATCCACCTTCACCCCGGCCACGATTCCCCGGGATAAAAATCGTCCGCTGACCATTGTTTCCACCGGCGGCGTCTCCTTGCGCAAAGGTGCGCCCTACCTCTTTGAGGCCTTTCGGCTCGTCCTCCAGCGCCATCCCACCGCCCGCCTTCGTCTCACGCGCGTGATTCAGGACAGCGCTCTGCCCGTTGTCGCGCGCTATGCCGGCCTCCCCATCGATTGGGCACCGAGCCTGCCCCATCCGCAATTGGTCGAACGCCTGCAAGATTCGGATATTTTTGTGCTTCCCTCGCTGGAAGAAGGTTTGGTGCGGACCGCGCTCGAAGCCATGGCCTGCGGCTTGCCCGTTATCCTGACGCCCAACACCGGCGCCGCCGATTTTGTGCAACCTGGCGTTAATGGCGAAATCGTTCCCATCCGTGACCCGCGCGCCATTGCCGACGCCATTTTAAAATGGGCCGACGTGGCCATGCACCAATCGACACCGCCCACCTGCAAGTTCGACACTTCCCTGCTCTCCTTCGACCATTTTGAAAAACAATTCATCAGCCAGCTCGTAAAGCTAAACTTGCTTGATGAGAAATCCTTTGTGCCGCGCTGAAAGAATCGCCTTCGCGGCTCAATGCGGTGACAACTTTTCGCGCGACAAAATTCCGCGAATGAGCCGCCATTCCCCAGCCAGCATTTCCCGGTTCAATCCTAAAATCCCCATCGCCCCCACCAGGATCACCAGAAAGCTGACGCATAAAAAGAGCACGTGCACCACTGAGTCCGGCGGCACGGCGTTCCGCAGCAACCCCGCCAGGCCAATCACCACCACCGGCAATAGCCAGCTTTTCGCCGCCCAACGCACAAACGGAATTTTGAGATGCCGACAAGTATAAGCTCCCAAGCCCAGGCTCAGCACGGTCTGCGCCAGCACCGTCGCTCCCGCGATCCCGGTGACCGACCCCATGCGCATGGAAATATAGGACAGCGTTAGATTCAATAATCCGGTTCCGCCTACGGCAATGCCCGCCGCGCGAATCCCTTTCTCCCCGCAGCGGCTGGCGATCTGAATTCCCGCATCTCCACCCGTCGTTATCGCCAAATTGCAGGCAAAGGCGATCTGCAATGGCAGACCAACGTTGAATTGGTCCGTCCTCTGCCAGAGGGCCACAAACTTGTCATTGATGATTAGGTAACTGAGTGCCGCCGCGCAGCCCAAAATAATTTGGAATAGATTCAACCGATCCGCCTCGCTGATTAGTCGCCGGCGATCCTCCGGTTGCTCGCTGGCCAGCCATTGCGTAATCTTGGGCAGGCCGACAAAACTCGCGCTCAAAACCAGGACGGTGACCAACTCGCAAAATTTGTAATTAAAAACATATTTATCCACCATCACGCCACCGAATCCCGGAAAAACCAGCAGCCGGTCCGTGAGAAAATAAATGGCGGAACCCAGTGTCGATAAATAAACCCAGCCGCTGGTGCCCACGAGTTGCTTCCAAATCTGCCAGTCAAAACTCAGCGGCCGCAAATCCCCCAGCCACGGATGCGCCCACCTCACCATGAGCCACACCATGACCATCGTCAGGACGGAAGCGGCAATGTACGGCGTGAATTGCAGCCAGAGCGGAGCCTTCTGCGATGCCAGCCAAAGATGCGCCAGGGGCGCCAAAAACTGGGCGATGATCACCGGCGGCAGAATCGGCCAGGTAACTGTCCCGAGCGCAAAATTGAGGCTGAAAAAATATCCCGCCAAAAGCAGGAACGCCACATTCACGCCGCCATAAATAATCAGGACCGTAAAGGAACCGGTATGCGCCACCACGTCCCAACCCAACCAATGCGGCAACCATGGCGAAAGCAACAGGAACAAACAAAAACTGAGCAGGCTCAGCAGCAGAATAACCGAACGCGCCGAAGCCAGCAGTTTTTTCAACTCGGTCTCCTCGCCTCTGGCCAGCATCTGCCCGGCCCTTAACGCAACCGCGCCGCTCGTCCCCAAATCACCCAGGCCGCCCAAGCGGGTGAGGCTCTGAAAGCACAAAAATAAACCGTAAAGTTCCGAACCCATGGCGGTGCGCAGCAGCCGCATAAAAATCAACCCCAGAACGGAACCCACCCCCATGGCCGCCACCCGCAAGCCAAACGCTGCCCGCACGGATGTCCGGTTGTGCTTCAGCCATGCAATGGTGGCGCCAATCATATGGTCAGCGGCAGCGGTGGAGTTTTTGGCGCGGACGCAACGATTTGCCGCCATAGTGCCGGCAGAATGCCCCGCTCCGGCCAGGTGAGTTTGGCACTGTCGCAATAATTACGCGCCTGACGCAAGATCAACCACATCTCCAGACTCCGGCTGAATCGCCCCGCCCGTCCGCTCAGTGGTGACGTTGGTTCCGGACATTCAAACGCCGCCAGGCATTCCGGCATATTTACCACCCCATGATGCAGTGCCATCAGCACATTTAGATTCAAAGGCGCGCCCGCCAGCAAATGAACCGAATAACCGCCCAGCGCCCGCCACGCCACCCGGGTATAAGCCACGTTGATTAAATTGCCGAGCCATGCGCTCTGCGCTGGAAAATAGTTCAAAAATTCCGCCGGACTGACCAGGTCTTGCGTGAACGGAGCATGCAAAGTTTCCCGTCCCCATTCCGATGAAATTTCCGCGTCGCAGCGCACGAACTGCGCCCGTGGCCGCTGGCTGACGCATTTCTGAAGTCGCCCGACATACGCTGGCAGCAAGCGCTCGCCCGCAAACAATGGCTTGATCCAATCTGCTTCCGCCTGCGCATGCGCCCAGTTCCAATGCTCAATCCGTCCCAATGCCAAAGGCGGGCAGACGCGCCGCACCGGAATATTTGCCGCCGTCAGTTGGGCTTGCGCCGCAGCCAGATGTTGCTGGCCGGTGCTGGGATAATTATCACTCAGCACCACGGCAAAGTTGCGGTCAGTCTGGGCTACGAGTGACGCCGCCGTCACCTCCAATTCCTTGCCTGGATTGGCAACCGGGATGATGACTTCCAGCCAGGGTGTCACGATTTTCCCTTCGCCAAGTACGCGCGTGTTTCCCGCCAGAGCAAACGTGCATAGGCAAGCTTGGAAAACGAAACTCGCTCCGCCCAGGCGCGATAACCGAGCATGCCAAAATAAGTGATGGCTTCACGAAAGCTATCCTTCGCCCGCTGCGCCAGGTTGGTGGAAAAGCGCGCGTCGTGAATATTGAAGTGGCACAGCGGCTCCGTCAAACCCAGCACGCCAAACGTGGCGGCCAGCGTGCAAAACATCAGGCTGTCCGCGCAAATGGGCAGCGCCGTCGGATAGCCGCCCACGCTGATCCAAGCCGTGCGCTCCATCGCCGCCGCGCTGGGCGGGCCAAACTGCATGCCGTGGCTCAACACCCGTGGTTGCATTTCAGCAGGCCGCTGAAACCGGCCCACCCACGGACTGGACACCGTCGTTGGCGGTTGGTCTCCCAGGTGCAGCAGGTATGGACAAAAAATGTAACGGCAACTCGCATTGCTCGCCATCGCGCCGCGCAACTTCGCCATATACGCAGCGTCCAGCCAGTCGCCCGCAAACAACGGCTTGAGCCAATCGGCGCCCGATTCGTAATGCGCCCAATTCCAATGCTCCACCCGCCCCAACTCCACCGGCGGACGCACCCGCCGCACCGCAATGCCCGTTCTTTGCAATCGCTCCGTCGCCTCGCCGATGAACTCGTCGCCTTTCGTGGAATAGTTATCGCTTATCAACACGGAGAAACTGCGCTCGGTCTGCGCCACCAGCGAATCAACCGTCCGCTGAAACACCGCGGTCGGATTTCGCACTGGAATGATTATTTCAAGCGTGCTCAATCAGCGGTTCCTTTATGCGGCTGGCAATGCCTTGGCTCGTCGCTTGAAAAATTCAGTCTGCAAAAATGACTCAAGGTCCTCGGGCGTGCCGATGCCGTACATCCCGTTGAGTTCGCGACCGGTTTTCATGGTGATGACTTTGCCCCCCTCGGCAATCAACTGGTTATAGGTGGGCGCCACGTAAAATTCATTGTTCACCCGCAGGTTGGCCGCAATCATCGCGTCCGCCGCCCGCACATAATCCTGCCCCTCCCGGAAATTATAAATGCCCACGGTCGCTTCATTGCTCACCACCTGTTTCTCCAACACTTCGTTCACGCTGCCGTCGGGACGCATCCGGCAATATGACCACTTGGGATGGTCCGCCCAAAATGTCATGATTAAACCGCGCACCCCATCCGCATCCAGCGCGTCCAGGTAATTATTAACATCCAGTTCCACCAGTTGGTCACTGTTGGCAATCATCAGCGGGTTGCTTGAATCAATCCATTTGCGCGCCAGCAAGACCGTGCACGCCGCCCCTTCGGTCACCGCCGACACCGGCACAATCTCGCAACCCGGGCATAACCGCCGCAACTCCGCCGGCACCTCGGGATAGGTTTGCAAATGTTCCGCGAGGCAAATAAAAATAAACCGATGCGCCCGTTGTGGCCGGACATTATCAATCACCCATTCAATCATGGGCCGCCCGCCGACCGGAATCAGCGGCTTGGGCGTGGTGTAGCCGACCTTCGCAAAACGCGAGCCGCGGCCAGCCATGGGAATCACAATTTGTAGCGTTTTCATTAAATGCTTCCGGCATATCCTTGAAGGATACACGAAACGATAACAAGCCATAAAACCGGCGGTACTTCAACCGTGTCTGGCTTTCTCCCTCTGAAATTTCCGTCGGATTTGGCGTTTATCCCGGCACCGCTTCACCGGACACATCAAACCGTTCGAACAACCGCCCCAGCAACATCAGGCCCAAGGCCGCTTCCAACGCCATGATCAGCGCCGCCGCCACCGCCGCCAGCGGTATGGCCATCACCGGATGCCCTGCCATCTGCACCACCACCAGCACCACGGCGAACACCACAATTACCGGCACCAGCGCCACACCCAGCACGATTAATTGTCCGATCATGAATACCATCCGCTGCCCCATGGCTTCGATGCCATGCGGCGCTTCCCGCCCGGTTTGAAACCAGCCGGGGAAGAGCAGCACCGCGGAATTGGGAATCAGCAACGAAACCATATTCAACACCGGTGCCATCACCGCCGCGGAAAACCCAGCCGCCAGCCGGTACGCCAGTGAAAATTCCTCGCTCCCAAACCTCGGCAGCATAAATACCGCCAGCACGATCAGGCACCATTGCAGCGCGGTCAGAATCACCACGGGCGCGAGCAATTCGCCCAGCGCCAGTTGCCAGGCCGGCACCGGATAGGTCTTTAGCATGTCGGCCATCGGCAATTCCTGCCGAAAATCCTGCCGGACAAATTGCGGGCCCATCAGAAATGACATCGCCAAAAACATCAGCACCAACGGCCCCACTATCACGGCAAAGTTTGCCGTCTTGATATTTGTGCCCGTCACTATGCCCACCACCACTGCCATCCAGATCAGGAAGATCCAAAATCGCAGCGTGAATATACTGCCCGCCCCGATCAAATTTTTCCAGAGCAACGCCACCGCCGGCAGGCCGGTCGGCCCCAGCTTGAACGGCGCCCGCTTGCGCTTCTTCGGCCCCGACAGCGGATGTTTGCCCGCGCGCACGGCGGCGACCTTCTCCGCCATCTTCCGCGACGCCTCCACCGACGCCTCTTCAAACGCCACGTTCGACCGCACCACCCACAGATAATGCAATCCCAGCAGCAGCAACGCCGGCCCCAGCGCGATCAAAAAATCCCGCGCATTCATCGCCAGGTACGGACTGACCACCAAGCGAAACGGAAACAACAAATAAACCATCGGCCCCGAACCCAGGACACGCTCCACATAATATTGGATATCCTCCAAACCGGTGACGCTCTCCGCGGGCGGCGGTGCGGGGAGGGTTTGCCATGCCCAGATTGCAACTCCACCCGCCACGGCAGCGACCAATGCCAACACACCGATGCGCCGCTTCCAATTGGAAATGCCGCGGTCCAGCAAAATCGTCCGCGCAAATGAGGAGCCCAGCAGGTGCAGGTTCAGCGTGGATAGAATCAACCACCAACCCACTGCCCGCGTCCAAATTGGCCCGGCGGTTCGCGACCAGCCAAGCACCAGCGTAAAAATGACGGCCGCAAATAAAATTGCCGTCTGCGATTTGAATAATTTGAAGTGGATAAGCGTGCGCCGGCTCACCGGCGCGGGAAACAAAAATGCCACTTCCGCTTCACTGAAGACCAGCGCCGCGCGCGTTCGTGCGGTATCACCCAGCCCAACACCACCATCACCAGCAGAATGAATGCGCCAATGGCTGCCTTGAACGCCATCGTCTCCGGATTGGCAACGGTCAAGGCGCCCTGATGGGCATGGCGCGAATAGGTTAAAAGATAACGGGAAAAACAAACATAGAGAAAATACAACCCGCCAAACAGGGCCCCAACGAGATACTTCGGCTGCTTCAACCGCCGGACGCGCATCACCAGGCGGTTCTTCACCGACTGCCGCATCAGAAAGAGGAGCGCGCCGGTCATGGGATTCGGGGAGGCAGAGCTGTCTCTTCCGTTGCGCGAAAGAATACATCCTCAAGATTGGCGTCCGCCGCCTGATCGGAATACGTTTGGCGGATCTCCGCCAAGGTGCCGGCGAGAATCTTTCGTCCATTCTTCACGAACAACACATGGGAACAGATTTCTTCCAGCAGATGCAGCAAATGCGAGCTGATCAGGATTGCCGCGCCCGCCCGCGCTCGTTTCAAAATTGAATCCTTCATCCGCCGGATGCCGATGGGATCCAGCCCGGTCAAAGGCTCATCCAGGAAAATCACCTTTGGCGAATGCAGGAAGCCGCAGGCGATGACCAGTTTTTGCTTCATGCCGCGCGAAAGTTCCCCGGGCAGTTTGTCCGCCTTGTCCGCAATCTCCAACTCCTCCAGCAACGGCCGGGCCAGTTGCTCATAATTCGCCACCTGGTAAATTCGGGCGGTAAAGGCCAGGTGCTGCTCCACGGTGAGATAATCGAACAAGCGCGGTTCATCCGTCAAAAACGCCAGCTCCTTCTTGGCCGCAATGGGCGCCGAACTCAGATCATGTCCGCAGATCTGCACCGTGCCGCGCGTGGGCGGGATGATGCCCGCCAGGCAGCGCAAGGTCGTGGTTTTCCCCGCGCCGTTGGGTCCTACCAACCCCATTACCTGCCCCGGTTGCACCTCGAACGACAAATCGGTCACCGCCGCAAATTCACCGTACAGTTTGGTCAGGCCTGCAACTTCAATCATAATAATGGAAATTAAACCCACCCGTCACGCCGTGCATCGCCAGACCCTACCAGCAAACTGCCGACAGGTAAAGCCTGCCTTCGCCGACTGTAGCCTGCCCCTTACACCACTTCGATTTGTAATACCGCCAGCCTCGGTTATATTATCCGCACAAAGGCAAAGCATCTGCCAACACTGACAGCGAGCAAGGACAACTTATGGCAACACCGGTCACGACTCCTTATTTGGAAATGCGTTTCCATCTCTCCGATGGTTCGCTGGAAACCTTCATCCAGGAAAACGAAGCCGTCGGCAAACGCATCCTCGACACCCTCCGCCCCGGCCAGCTTTTCAAGCAAAACCGAATCATGCTCGCCGGCACTTATTCCGTAACGGCGATCGTTCCGTCATACATCAACAAAATTGATTTTATTTGCCCGGACTTTGTTTGTTGGGAATTTCCCGTGAACCTCTCCGATGTCGTCGAGATTCCGAAAGGGCAATTCCGTGAGCGGGCCGGCTTGGATGACCCCTCGCGCCTCGTGAAACGCAATCAACAACGCGTTACCGGCGACGCCTTTGTCGGCTTTCTGGATTTGGAAATGAAAAGCGGTCTCCATGTTCATCTCATGATTGAAGGCGCCGTCGAACTGCCCGCCGATCGATTTAACCGCATCCAACTGCTGCTCTCCGGCACGAGCATCCACGTCCGGCTGCCCGGCAAAGGCATGAGCATTTTGAACCTCGCCAACCTCATCCGGTTCACCACTTATCCCGGCCCGCCGGAAACGCCCACAGATGCCTGGATCGCCCACCGCCGTCACGCCACTTGAATCGCCGCGCTCTAAAACTCAAAATCACGCGACAATTTTTGTGAGTGCTGCTGGCTTCGTTGCTAAAAGTCGCTCATTTTTACTATCGTCAAAATTTCTCTTGGCATTTTTCCAAAACAGGTCTAACACTAAACCGTTCTTTGAAAACGATGGGACTGTTCGTCCATCTTTACCACAGTCAAATGTCAGGGAACCCCGTGAAAATCGGGGACGGTTACGCCACTGTAACGGGTTACAAACTCCCACGGCCACTGGTCACAAGCCGGGAAGGCGGGAGCGAGGTTAAGCCCGAAGTCAGGATATCGATTTGTCTGTGCTCGTCCTGGTCCCGCTCTGCGGGCCCAACTTCTCCGTCAAGAGAAGGATGAGGCCAGCCCGTCGAACTGTCTTCGACGGGATTCGTTGAATTGCCTTCATTCCCCGTTTTGCCGGAGTCTGGAGGTTTTTGCTTTTTATAGCCCACACCTCTCGGCTCTGCGCTGGTCTCTCAATCAACAACCCTTCCGCTTCATCGCGGAAAAATTGAAAGATCAGCCATGTTCAAACTTC
>JAQGPA010000096.1 GCA_028293325.1 Pedosphaera sp.
TTCATGATTACTTGTTTAATCGAAGAATAAAACCACCGCGCGATGGGATCGTATGCTGCCATTGAGTCGAATTCTCCAGCGGTGCAGCGGTTACTTGCATGTTGGCATTGGTGCCTTCAGTGATGGCAATCCGATGTTGATATTGTTTGTAAAGTGACAAATCCAGATTCGCTGGCAGACCATTGGTAGTGCCATTAATGCCGGCAATGAACCAGTTATCGCCGGAACGCCGCGCGAAGATCGCCACCTGCCCCGGCTCGCCAACCAGACAGCGTGTTTCATCCCATTGCGCGGGGGTATCGCGGAGCAATTGCAAAACTTCGGGCGGCAGGGTTTCAAAAAACTCTGGCCGGTCGGCGTAATGGATGATGCCCGACGTGTAGATGATGGCAGCGGCCAGTTCATGCGCGGCGGTGGTTGTTCGGACGTATTTCTTTGGCGAACACGCGACCGGCGTGACATCCATCGGTCCCACCGCGTTCCGCGTGAATGGCAAAACAGTGTTTAGTTCCGCGGCCTTATCAGTATAGCGCGGTTCGTAAAAGTAGGACTCGTTGCCCAGAACCGCTTCGCAGGTCAGAAAATTAGGCCAGGTGCGTTGCCATCCGCGCGGAATGGTGCAGCCGTGCAGATTCACCACCAGCTTGCGCGCGGCCGCATCTTTCATCAACCTCTGTTGGGCGGCAATGGCTTCCTGCCGGTCAGAACACCAAAAATCCACTTTCACGCCACGCACGCCGGCTGCCGCCATTTCGTCCAATTTTTTCTCACCCTGTTTTGGATAATAAAAGTCGGTCGCATACAGCCAGGCCAGCGGCATCACGCCTTTGGACAGTGAGTGGCGGGCAATGTCTTTCAATCCCGGCTTCCACCAACCCGCGTCGAACAGGGTATATTCCCAGCCCATTTTCGCAGCGAAGTCAGTGAACTCGTTGAACCGATCCGCCGTTGCTGGTCCATCGGGATACGACCACCAGGCCCACGACGCGCGACCCGGCTTGATCCAGGATGTATCCGCGACCCGTGACGGAGCCGCGAGGTCCGTGACCAGCGTTGCGGTGGCGATATCGCCCGCGGATTTCCCCATGACCATAACCCGCCAGGGCATCGTCCATGGCAAGGTATAACGCGGTTCGGGACTAAATTCATTGGTGTAACCTCGCGTGGTTTCATCAGCCAAAGGAAAGGCGATCTGATAAATTCCGCCGGACGAATCCGGGGCAAGGTGGCAGGCGCAATACGATTCATCTGTTCCAGATTCTGTCAGCAGAACCCAGGTCGCAGCCCCGGGAACCTGAAAGAGCGCGGGGAAAGCCCAACCCACTGCCTTGGCGCGAGAATCCGGCGGCGGCTCGCCCGGCGAAACATGGAAATAGAAATCTTCATAGGCGGGTGTGTATGGTCCGGCGGCGTGATACGGCTGCATCCAACCGCGGGCGTCCAGCGGCAGGGTGAAACCGGTCAATTCGGATTCGACAATGCGAACGGTGCCTCCGTTTTCCGTAAACCGATAACGGAACGCGACGCCCTCGTCACTCGCCGCGAGCTCAACTTCGACCGGAAGGTTGTTGGTGTTGCGAAACGTCAGGCGGCGATGATTCAGAACGTGATCCACCTGCGGTTGAGGACCGGTGAACAGGTTGTATTTTTCGCGTCGCTCTTCAATTTTTCCGGCGTGATCAAGCGTCAGCGAATGTCCGAAGTCTTGCTGGTCACAGCGCAATCCGAGCGGCGATTGGGCGATCACGATTTTTCCGGCGCGAGTCACTTGATAAGTCAAATCCCCAGCGGCGGTGCCGGAAACAGAAATCGCACATTGCCCGTCCGGCGAAACCAGCGACCATAAATTGGTTTCACGCGGGCCGGCAACCGCCGGCATCGCCGGCAAGAAAACCACCAAAAACATGGTCCACCGCGCGCGCCAGACATTTATCAGTTTAAGCTTCATGATTTAGGTGCCGCGGTTTAAACAAGGCATCGGGATACTATGCCGGCACATACGTGTCAAAAAGGCTGCGAACGCGGAGTTGTCTGCTAAAGCCTTCCTTGTCCAAGGATTGTCCGGGCTGAACCAGAATTGTCTGCGCTGTTTCCGGCGCGAGGTGGACAAAGTTGTCGGAGAATTTTGCATCCGCGCTTTCCAAGCCCAGCCAGACCCACAGTGCTGGCGCTGCGGATTTGATGGTCACCGAAAATCCTTTGCCTGATTTCTCAACCGAGGTCGCCAGTTTGGGATCCGGCAATTTCAATTCTTTCGGCAAAGCCAACAGCACCAGATTTTCCGAAACCGTTTTGCCATCGACTTCCAGCTTGAGCCATGTCAGAAGATCATTCGCGCCGAGCTCTTGCATCGGTTCCTTTAGATTGAGCGTTTTGACTTTTGCACTTTTGCGTGCCGGAATTTCCACGCGGACCGATTCCTGACTCAAGGTTTTGCCCGCCAGATTCGTCACTTTCCAACTCAGCTTACCGAGATGCGATTCCAGAAGGTCGCTCGTGACGAACAGTTCAATGCTTCCGTCCTGTGTGTTTTCCAGACCGGAAACCAGAACGGGCGAATAAAATTTTCGCGCCAGATAGTGCAATGCCTTCCAGCGGCCGAAATAGTCCACGGACGACCAACTCATGCCCGGCCAGGTATCGTTATATTGCCAGAAAACACAGCCCATGGATTTGGGCATGGTCTGACGCCAGTATTCCGCGCCGGTTTTGATGCCGTACCCCTGCAAAATCTGGCTCAACCAAAGCGTTGTTTCGAAATCCTTCGCCGGCCTGAAATAGCGCAGAATCATGTCGGCCATCTTTTGGTTGCCTTCGTCCCCGCCGGATCGTTGATGCCATTTCATCACGGACGTCACGACCGAAGCGCGGTCTTCTTCTGTTGTGAACGCGCGGATGGTTTTAGGTTCAGGAAAAGATTGGTAGCCGAACTCGCTCATGAAGCCGGACTGGGTGCGGTAAGCATCAAACATTTTTGGGCCGTGCCAGACCTCCCAATAATGAGTGTCACCGCAATCCGGACTGCCGGAAACATAATTCGCGTCGGGCGCATATTTCTGAACCTGCGATCCCAACAAATCCGTAAACAGTTTGTCGTAGTCAGCCGTGCTCATTCGATTGGCATCCCAGGTCGGCCCTTTCCACCATGACAAACTGATTTCATTGTTACCGCACCAGACCGCGATGCACGGATGATGCCGCAGACGTTGCACATTATCGCGCGCCTCCAGTTTGACATTTTCCATAAACTCGCCGTCAAACGCCGGATACGCGGCGCAGGCAAATTTGAAGTCAAGCCATACGCAAATACCCAGTTCATCGCATGCGTCAAATAACGCATCGTCTTCGTAATAACCGCCGCCCCAAAAACGCAGCATATTCATATTGACCGCGACCGCGTCGGCAACATAACGACGTGAAATTTCCGGGGTCACGCGCGTGGGAAACGAATCGGCGGGGATCCAGTTCGCACCCTTGGCAAAAAACGGAACGCCGTTGACCTCGAAGTGTAACGGGCTTTCGCCCTGCGCCAGCAGCGCCTGAATGGTTCGCAAGCCAATCCGCTTCGACGTGCTGTCGATCGTTGTTCCATCCGGGTCGAACAGTTTAACCTGAACCATATACAGCGGCTGCGCGCCCATGCCCGCCGGCCACCAAAGTTTTGGCTGTTTGATTTTCAATTCGCCGCGACCCTGGCCATTTACCAGTTCGATTCTGGTTGTGGCCACCAGTTTACCGTTGTGCGACACCGACAGTTTGGCGTCGAACGGCCCGGTCGTTGCCACAACCCTCTCCGCGTTCACTTCAACATCCAGCGTAACCTGATCGGTGGAATGATTTTGCCGGATAAGCACATCGGCAATTCGCCCCCGGTTGAAGGTCTCGAGACTGATG
>JAQGPA010000016.1 GCA_028293325.1 Pedosphaera sp.
TCTTTTTGACTTTTGGCTTCGTTTCGGCTCGGTCACAGGCCACCTTGGGCATGCTCCCTCGCCAAAGCCTCGCCCAAAGTCAAAAATCCACGCTCCGCCGCGCTACATCATTTCTGTCAATGCTCTAGCTGGACGGATCCACCGTCGCTATTGGCTGTTCAAGACGTCAATCAATTGGCGCAGGCGACCGTAATCCCGGCGGTTGAAGCCGAACGCGATGCGGGGTGAGTCCACCATATCGTCGGCGGCCCGCTCTTCCGGGGTGGCTTCGATGACGGAGATTTTTGGGCCGGTGATGATGTCGGCAAAATCCTCGTTCATCGCCTCAATGGCCGGCTCTGAGGGAACATGCTTGAGCCGGATGACAAACAGGTCTTTCACGAAGCGGCTCGACTGGAAGTTGCGATAGAACCGCGTGATGATTTTCACGGCTTGATCCGTGTCATCGGTGATGTGATAGAGGTTCAAGTCGTCCGGTGAGATCAACTGGTCGCGCAGGAGATGCTCGCGCACATGTTTGTCCCACGTTTTCCAATAAGTGCCGCCGGGACGGTCCACCAACACGAGGGGCATCAACTGACCCTTGCCCGTTTGCATGAGCGTCAGGGCTTCGTAGCCTTCGTCCATGGTGCCGAAGCCGCCGGGGAACAGGCAGATGGCGTCTGAGTGCCGCACAAAGATGAGCTTGCGGGTAAAGAAGTATTTGAAGGTGACGAGTTTTTTATCGTGCTGGATGACCGGATTGGCGCTTTGTTCCCAAGGCAGGCGAATGTTCGCGCCGAAACTATTTTCCAAACCGGCGCCTTCGTGGCCGGCGTGCATGATGCCGCCGCCCGCGCCGGTGATGACCATGAACCCGGCTTCGACAATTTTGCGGCCCAGTTCGACCGCTTGTTGATATTCCACCTTGCTGGGTTGCGTGCGCGCCGAACCGAAGATGGTCACCTTGCGCTTGTCGGCATAGGGTGCAAATAATTTGAAGGCGTAACGCAATTCGCGCAGAGCCGTTTGAATCACCCGCACGTCGCCGCTGTCCTGGACATCGGTCAACAGTTTCAATGCATTCTCAATAATATCCTCAACTGCCTCGGGGTTATGGCCCCCGCCCTTGTAGGCAATCAATTCCTCAATGCGCCGTTTCAATTCAAGGTCAACCGGCGGTTTTTCCGTTTTTATCATGGGCAGAGGATAGTAATTTCGACCGAAAATGCAACCATGCTCTGACGTTCCCCCGCGGGTCAGGCGGAAGCAAAATGGTCCAGGAGTTCCCGTTCGTTGATCCGGGTCAGGTCTTCCGGAACCACCTTGTCGATCCGGGCTTTGACCGGTGGTTCCAGGCGTTCCAGGATTTGATGATGGATCTCCTTTTCCGCCGCAAAATATACGGGCAATTCCGGAGGTTCGCGTTTCACCAGGTTGTTTATGCTTTGGGTGAGGTAATTGACGGTGCGCCGATTGAGCTCCAATTGAATATTGTGTCTTTCGCCATAGCCGTGCGGGCCCCTCATATTTCGCATCCCGCTGGGAAACCGGCCCGCCTCATCCGTAAGTTTGTCGGATAGCCGGCCGTGGGCATCGACGGTATCGAAAGCTTCAAGCAACTCCAATCGGGGATGAGTATTTAACTCACTATATTCAACGCGATAAGCCTTAAAACGCCCCAGATCGACAACAATAAGCAGCCGATTCTTCATAATCCTCCATTTGCTTTATTTCGGTTCAGGGAAGGCAATGCAGTAAGCATATCCATGTTACATAGTAAGATTAACATGGTCCCGGTCATTGCGACAGGAACGGATTGGGAGGTGGTTGAGCAGGTTGCGGAGGGCGCGCGGGTTGGTTATATTAGCGCGGGTTGACGCCGGTTCCCGCCGGGTATTGGGTTGCGCCCGCTTCGTTGACACTGTTTCGTGTGACTGGTACCGTTACGCCCCTTTGAGACTTTGAAATGGACTATAAGAATACATTGAATTTGCCGCAGACCGACTTTCCGATGAAAGCCGATCTGGTGACGCGCGAGCCCCAACGGTTGGAAAAATGGCAGTCGCTCGGCTTGTACGAACAAATTCAAGCCCAGCGCGCCAGCGCGGAGAAGTTCGTGCTGCATGATGGCCCGCCGTTTGCCAATGGCGACGTGCATATCGGGACCGCGCTCAACAAAATTCTCAAGGACATCATCGTCAAATACCAGACCTTGCGCGGCAAGAATGCGCCTTATATTCCGGGCTGGGACTGTCATGGGCTGCCGATTGAATTCAAGGTCACGCAGGATATGCGCAAGGCCGGTGATACCAACACCGACCCCGCCACCATCCGGAAGGCGTGTGAAGTTTATGCGCGCAAGTATATCGATATTCAGCGCGCGCAGTTCAAGCGACTCGGCGTGCTGGGGGATTGGGAAAATCCGTATCTCACGCTGAACAAGGAGTACGAAGCGGATGAATTGCGGTTGTTCGCGGACATTGTGGAGAAGGGTTTTGTTTATCGTGGCAAGAAGCCGGTGATTTGGAGCATCCCGGCGCGGACCGCGCTGGCGGAGGCGGAAGTCGAATATCACGATCACGTCAGCCAGAGCATCTACGTGAAATTCCCGGTGGTGGGGCAGTCGCATACGTATATTGTGATTTGGACCACCACGCCGTGGACGCTGCCGGCCAACCTGGCGGTGGCTTACAATTCCACCTTCAGTTACTCCCAAATCCGCGTTGGGGAGGAGAACTACATTGTCTCCACGGTGCTGCTGCCGACGGTCGCCGAGAAATGCGGCTGGAGCGGTTATGAAGTCGTGCGCACGCTCAACGGCGCGCAACTGGCGCAGTTGGAGTATCAGCATCCGTTCTGCCAACGGACCGGCAAATTGTTCAGCGGTGATAATTTTGTGGAGAACAGCACCGGCACCGGCTTTGTTCATATCGCCCCCGGTCACGGGCAGGACGATTATAATGTCGGGCGCCAGCATGGGCTGCCGATTTATTCGCCGGTGGATGACGATGGCTGCCTGGCCTATACGAACGATTTGCCGCGCGAGCAGCAGATGCCCGCCGAGATGGTGGGTAAGTCCATTCTCGAAAAGCATGGCAAGAGCGACGCCAATGAAGCGGTGCTGCACGAGTTGCGACTGCGCAAGGCGTTGTTGCACCAGGAGAATTATCATCACAGCTATCCGTTCTGCTGGCGCAGCAAGACGGCGATTATTTTCCGGGCAATGAACCAGTGGTTTATCGCGATTGATCATGATGGATTTCGGGAAGCCGCATTAAAGGCGATTGGCGGTGTCCACTGGGTGCCGGATTGGGGTAAGAACCGAATTGAAGGAGCGGTGAAATCGCGTCCGGATTGGTGCATCTCGCGCCAGCGGACCTGGGGTGTGCCGATCCCGGCGTTTTATGACGCGCAGGGCAATGCGATGCTTGATCCGCAAATTGTGCGTAATGCCGCGAACCTCATCGAGAAGCATGGCTCGAATGTTTGGTTCGAGAAATCGGTGGCGGAACTTTGGGATTTGGTGAAGCCGTCCGATTGGAAGGGGGCGCAGCCGGTCACCAAGTCAAACGACACGCTGGATGTGTGGATTGATTCCGGTTCGTCATCGCGCGCGGTGTTAATGCGTCGAAAGGAACTGCAGCACGCCAAATCCGGCGCGGAGCAATGGCAGGCGGATGTTTACCTGGAAGGCAGCGATCAGCATCGCGGATGGTTTCAATCGTCGCTGTTGCTTTCCCTCGCGGGCAATGGCGCGCCGCCGTACAAAACGGTTTTGACCCACGGATTCATGGTGGATGCCGACAAGGAAAAAATTTCCAAGAGCAAACAAGGACAGGGCGGTTATGAAAAGCCGCAAACAGCGGAAGCGTACGTTAAAAAATACGGCGCTGATGTGGTCCGTCTTTGGGTCGCTTCGCAGGATTACCGCAATGACATTGTGGTGAGCGAAGAGCGCATCAACAAGGTAAGCGAAACGTACCGCGGCATCCGCAACACGTTGCGTTATCAACTTTCCAATCTGTATGATTTTGATCCGGCAAAGCAGGCAGTGCCGGAGGACGAGCTGACCGGCCTTGACCGCTGGGTGCTCGGTGAGTTTTCCAAGCTAGAGCAGGAAGTAGTTGAGGCGTATGAAAAATACGAGTTCCACGTGGTTTACCAGAAGGTCAGCCAATTCGTGGCGGTGGAATTGTCCGCCACCTACCATGATGTGGTGAAAGACCGTTTATATACCGACGCGACCAATTCGTTGCGGCGGCGTTCGACACAAACGACCCTTTACCGTTTGGTCACCGGATTATGCCGGATGCTGGCGCCGATGCTCACCTTTACGGCGGATGAGGCGTGGGAATTTATTGTGGGCAAGCCAAGTCCTTCGGTGCATTTGGCGGATTGGAAGCCCGGAGGTTTTGTCCCTTCCGAAAAGGAACGGGCCACCTGGAAGACTCTTTTTGAACTGCGCGGGCTGGTACTGCCGGAATTGGAAAAAGCGCGTCAGGCGAAAACCATTGGGAAGGCACTCGACGCCAAGGTGGTGCTGTCCGGCTCAAACCCGGCGCTCGTCGATGCCAAGGCCAATGCGGAAGCCTTGCGAGAACTGCTGAATGTTTCCCAGCTCGAAATCAAACTGGAAGGCGAGCAAGCCATTTCAATCACGGTAGAAAAAGCTGACGGTCAGAAATGCGAGCGCTGCTGGCATTGGGAAACGGATGTGGGCGTGAATCCGGAGCACCCGACCATCTGTGGCCGGTGTGTGACCGCGGTTAAAGAGAATCTGCAAAAAGTCTAATGTCAGGGCGACTCGCCGGTTAAAGGGCGAGGTCAGGGTTGTTGGTTTGAATTGAAGCACCATGCCTGAACCCAAAATAACCTACCGCAGTCCGTGGGCCTGGGTTCCTTCGCTGTATCTCGCCGAGGGATTACCGTACGTGGTGGTGATGACCGTGGCGGTCATCATGTATAAGGGGTTGGGCATTTCGAATACGGCCATTGCGCTCTATACGAGCTGGCTTTATCTGCCGTGGGTCATCAAGCCGCTCTGGAGCCCCATCGTGGACATTCTTAAGACGCGCCGGCATTGGATTTGGGTCATGCAACTGATCATTGGCGGAGGGCTGGCTGGATTGGCGCTGACATTGCCTGCGGCTCGCGTTTTTCAATACTCCCTGGCGCTGCTTTGGTTGGTCGCGTTTAGTTCGGCGACGCAGGATATTGCCATTGACGGTTTTTACATGCTGGCCACGACGGAAAAGGAACAGGCTTTTTTTGTCGGCATTCGCAACACTTTCTACCGGATCGCCACCATTTTTGGTCAGGGTTTGCTGGTGATTCTGGCGGGATTTATCCAGGACCATACCGGACTGCCAAAACTGGAGCTTCACGTTATGGCGAAACCGGGAGTTGCTTTAATTCAGTCCATTGTGCCTGAGGTGCCGGTTATTACTCCGCCCGGTGGTGACCTGCGGGTGGTGATGCATCCGGAGAGGATGGAAATCAGTCCGCAGCCGCGCGGGCGTGCGGAGGTGCAGGCGCTGCTCGCCTCGGCCAGGAGCAACAATGTTTATTACGGTTTTTATCCGTTGGAACAGCGTGTGACGGCGAAAACTGGTTGGCTAGCTTACCTATGGAACCGAATGGCTTCGAAAATGGAATCGGGGCTGCGCACTCTTATTGGCAGTGAGGTCAAAGCCAAGAGTGAGGTTGCGGGCAATCTTGGCCTGGCCACGCTGCATCTCTCCAAGCCGCCGGGAAAAGAGGTGGCGGTGACCCTTGGTTCCAAGGTGAATATCGGTTTTACAACAGGAGATGCGAAAAGTTTCTCGGTCGCGGAAGGCACCCGGCTTATTTTCAATGATCAAAATTGGAACCAGCCCGCGCTGGCGGTCATCCAACTGGATCCGAATCTTCAAGGCGCGGCCGCTGCAATTATTGAAGTTCGATCGGGGAATGTTCCGTTGGCGTGGTCCGTGTCGTTTGGCCTGTTGGCCGGGATGTTTTTGTTATTTGGCATTTATCATCGGTTCCGGCTGCCGTATCCCGCCAGCGACCGTCCCGGCGCGGTGGCCTCCACGGGAAATTTTTTCGGGGAATTTGGGCAGACCTTTGCGGCTTTTTTCAAGAAGAAGCAAATCGGTTTTCTACTACTGTTTTTACTATTCTATCGATTTGCGGAGGCGCAGTTGGTCAAGCTGGTGGTTCCGTTTCTGTTGGATCCCCGGGAAGTCGGCGGGTTGGGCCTGACCACGAGCCAGGTTGGATTCGCCTACGGTACGGTGGGCATTGTTGCGCTGATGTGCGGCGGATTGCTGGGGGGAATGGTGACCGCGCGCAGAGGTCTTAAATTCTGGCTTTGGTGGATGGTGCTGGCGATTCATCTGCCCGATGCGGTGTTTGTTTATCTCGCCTATGCATTACCGGGCAATTTCTGGGTCATCAATCTTTGCGTTGCAGTGGAGCAATTCGGTTATGGCTTTGGGTTTACGGGCTACATGCTTTACATGATTTATATTGCGCGCGGGGAGCATCAAACCGCGCATTACGCGATTTGCACGGGATTCATGGCGCTGGGGATGATGTTGCCGGGAATGTTCAGCGGCTGGTTGCAGGAAATCATCGGTTACCAACACTTTTTCATTTGGGTGTTGCTGGCGACCATTCCCGGATTTTTGGTGGTGAAATTTATTCCGCTGGATCCGGAGTTTGGCAGGAAAACTACGCGTCAGGTTGGGGCCGGGGAGTTGAGACCGCGGATGGAGGCAGAGGAAGACCCGAAGGCTTGAGCTGAACCGTGGTGGTTTTTAATCTTTCTTCACAAACAGGGCGAGCGAAGCGGTGTAGCCGTGCAGGAAATTGCGCTCGCCCACGGGGCCGATTTCACCGTTGCAAAAGAAACCGGCCAGGCCGAGCGGGCCAAGGTACTGTTGCACCAGTTGCGCATCGTGCCCAGAAGTGCCAAATAAATGCTGGCCGCGCCCGTTGCAACTGCAGAGGCAACCGCCATAGACCGTGGTGCCGTTCATTTGTTCCTTGGCGCGCGTGAGAAGGGCGGACATGTCTTCAGTGGCGGCTCCGGCATCACGCCGCTGGAATTGGATTGTTTGTCCGAGCCGGGGCAGGGCGCCGACGGCAATGGTGCCAGCTTGCGGGTCAGCGTCAAAAAGGTTGCGCACGAGGAAATCGCCGCGATGAAAATCCTCGAGGTATTCGTTAATGACCAGGCCGATAAAAATATTTCCGCGGGATGCTTTTTGTTCCGCCGGGGAAAGGCTGTTGAAAGTTTCGGCCAGGACTTCATACGCGGGACGGTTGCCGATTTCGTAAATCAGGTTGCGATCCACCTTGGTCAGCGTCCAGGTTTCACCAATCGGGGTGCAGCCTTGGGAAGTGATGCCGGCCAGCCTGACTTTTCCGCCGACGGCAATGGCGACGCCGCCTTCGCCAAAGACTTCGCCGTTCAAATAAACCTGGGTCGCCTGGGCTTGATAATCTCCGCTGGCGAGGCCGCCCATGATGGGCAGCGGCGCATAGGCTTCGTTCCAGCTCCGCAGCCAGGCTTCGCTGTCCAGATTAAAGGGATCAGCAAAGACGAGCCAGCCGTTCGTTTGCTCGGGGCCGATGCCGGTTTCCAAGTGCCAATAGCCGGGGCCATTGGACTCCTCGACCTGCTCCTGGGTGAAACGAAAGCCTTTTAATTCCGCGTCCGGCAGCGCGTAGAGTGCGAGGACAAGACCCGGATTCTCCTCCAATTCCTCGTTGCCCGCTATGAGACTGCCGCTCGAACAGCCGGCCAGCAGGGGGATTTGCCCATGCACGCGGAGAATCTCCAAAACCTGCTGCGCGTGTGGAAAAAAACGGGGCGACATGAAGACCAATCCCAGCGAGACGCGCGGGGCGCGCAATTGGGCGCGCAAACCTTCGACCCAGGTTCGCAGGCCGGCTTCGTCGAAGTTTTGCGACCAATGTCCGGCGATGGCATGCTCGCTATGCATAAAATAAATTAGCGAGGCTGGCGCAGATTGCAAACCACAACCGCAAAGGAAATCGAGTCAGCAAGTATCCTTGCGGCTGAGATTTGGATGCGATACGCTGGCCTCATGAGGAAATGGCGGGTAATTATCTTCAGTCTGATCGGCCTTTTGGCCCAAATGAACTTGCCGGCGGCTGATGCGGGCACCAAAAAAGTTTACATCCTGCCCATTCGCGAGGAGATCACCCATTCGCTGGTTTATAAGGTGCGACGGGGGGTGAAAGAAGCCATGGAGGCAAAGGCGGATTTGCTGGTGGTGGACATGGATACAAATGGTGGCGAAGGGCAGGCCATGGAGGAGATCATGGTCATCCTCAGTCAGTTTAAAGGCGAGACGGTTTCCTACGTAAACAACAAGGCATTTTCCGCAGGTGCCATTATCTGTTTTGCCACGCACGAAATATATATGGCCCCGCAAAGCGTCATTGGCGCGGCGGCGCCGGTCCTGCCTTCGGCAGATGGCGCAGGTATTCAGGCATTGCCGGACACGATTGAAGCCAAGATCGGTTCCGCAATCAGCGCATTGGTACGTGCCAGCGCCCAAAAAAACGGCCACAACCCGGAAGTGGCTGATGCCATGATAAAAAAGACCAAGGAGTTAAAAATAGATGGCAAAGTTATTAACGAAAAAGGCCAGATTCTCACACTGACAAACACCGAGGCAGAAGAGGAATATGGTGATCCGCCCACCCCACTGCTCTCGGCGGGCACCGTTGAATCGCTTGACGCATTGCTGGATCAATTGGGCTATGCCAAGGCGGAGCGCACGGTCATCAAAGCGACTGGAGCGGAGAAACTGGGCACCTGGATTAACGCCATCAGTCCGTTGCTGCTGATTATCGGCATCATTGGCATCTATATTGAGATCAAGACGCCGGGAGTCATTCTGCCTGCGGTGGTGGCGGTGCTGGCTTTTCTGCTTTATTTCCTCGGTGGTTATGTGGCGGGGTTGTCGGGCATGGAATGGATCATCGTTTTTGTGGTCGGTTTTGGCCTGGTCCTTGGAGAATTGTTGCTGCATCCGGGCACCATCATTCCGGGATTGATTGGTTTTGGGTTGATCCTGATTTCGCTCGTCATGGCCATGGTGGATTGGTATCCGGGAATGCCGACGCTGCCCACGCTGCCGCAATTGCGATTGCCATTGGAGAATCTGACGATTGCGCTGGCTGCGTCGCTGGTCATCGGGGCGATCCTCGCGCGTTTTCTGCCGAAGACGCATATTTACCGGTCATTGGTATCGCAGAGCGCGAGCGGAGTCGCCTCAGTTGCCGCCCAGGAGCAGGAACAAGCCGCGCGCGTGGGACAAACCGGCGTGGCGATTTCCAATCTGCGACCGGGCGGCAAGGCGCAATTTGGCGATCAAATTCTGGATGTCATCACGCAGGGCGAAATGATTCCCAAAGGCAGCACGGTGCGCATCCTCCGCCACAGCGGCGCAGAAGCCGTGGTGGAATTGGTGAGTTGATTCGCCGCCTTACGAAGTCAGCGAGCTGAATTTCCGCAATGTCAAAGCAGCGGCGGGAGTTGAGCTGTTTGGCTTGACCAATTTCTGTTCCATTCCCAGACTGACAGGACGCAAGAACAGCAAATATACAAATATGAAAAGAAATAAATTTAGCGCATTGATTGTGGGAATCGCGGTACTGACGCTGGCCGGGCCGCAACTCCTGAGCGCACAACCTGCGGAGACAACAGCAGCCAAAAATACGGCGATCATTCCCATGCCGCGTGACGAGAAATGGGTTGGCCGCCACGACGGGTTTGTGACCATTGCCAAACAGGGCGACTTCGATTTGCTCTTTGTGGGTGATTCCATCACCGATGGATGGCGCGGCAGTGGCAAAACCGTTTGGGGAAAATATTTTGCCCCGATGAAAGCGGCCAATTTTGGCATCGGCGGTGACCAAACTCAGCATGTTCTGTGGCGGTTGGATAATGGTGAGTTGGAGGGCGCTCATCCGAAGCTGGCGGTGTTGATGATCGGAACAAACAACCTCAGGAACAACTCGAACGAGGAGATTGCGGAAGGAATTGCCGTCATCGTCAAAGACATCCGGACCAAGTGTCCGGCCACCAAAGTGCTGTTGCTCGCAGTTTTTCCGCGTGCGGAAAAGGCGGAAGCGCCGGAACGAGCGAAGATCAAAGCGATCAATGACATCATTGCCAAACTCGACGATGGCAAAATGGTGAAGTATCTCGACATCAGCGCGAAATTTCTCGACGCGGACGGCACGCTGCCCAAGGCGATCATGCCCGACTCGCTGCATCCGAATGAAGCGGGTTATCAAATCTGGGCCGACGCCGTGCTGCCGACCGTTCAGCAGATGATGAAATAAGTGGACGTGGTCGTGTCGGCGCGTTGAACGTGCCGACACGCGGGTCCTGTCGCCGGGCAGGCACAGTTGAACTCCATTGTGGATCCAGCTGAAAAGATCTGCGCGGTGGGAGGCTTCACATCCCTGCCTGCGAAATTGTAATCTTCGATTGTTTTTCCAGTGTGTTAAATAATTCGAACGGCCGGGTTTCACCGGCTTCGCCCTTTACTTTGAACGTTGATGGGAGCAACCTTCGATTCATCTAACAACAAAAGGTGTTATGGCTGAAGAAATCGATGGTACAGAGGAAACATTTATTGAATTCAAGTGCCCGTATTGCGGCCAAGGCACTGCCTTTCCGGGATTCGATGCAGGCTCGCTGCGGGACTGCCCGTACTGCCCGGAAGTTTTTCTAGTGCCGCAAGCGAGCGCCGAGTTTGGTCAAAAGCTTCCCCTTCCCATCCAAACGCCGCGATTGGTGTTGCGCCGGCTCCAAACGGAAGACGTGGGTGACTTGATGGAATTCATGGCGGACGAGGAAGTATTGAGTTTTCTTAATTATTCCCCGCTGGATGAAGCTGGTATTGCTGATTGGCTGCAAACCATTTCAGGGGCGCGGCTCAGTCAGCCAGGGCAGGGTTTGTTCCTGGCAATTGAAAGTGCGGATCAGAAGCAGATCATTGGCCTGTCTTCCATCACTTACTCCAGGGAAGTGCCGGGACAGCCAGTTGATCGCCAGTCCCAGATCAATGTTGTCATCAGCCGAAAATTTCAACGGCAAGGTTATGCCACGGAAGCGGTTCGTGGTTTGCTGGATTTTGGTTTTCGGGGTATCGGTTTGCGAAGAGTCACCGCTGGTTGCGATACGCGAAACGCTGCCGGTTGCAAAATGACGGAGAAGGCCGGGATGCGACAGGAAGGTGAATTTCTTCAGGACCAAAATATCAAAGGCGAATGGGTGAACACCGCCTGGTACGCGTTGCTGGGCGAGGAATACGAAACCGCCGCCAAAGGCAATTGACCTTTAGCGGGCTTTGATTCACTGTCGCCTCCATTCACACCAATTCCCAACTACGACGCAAATATGAAAAAGCTTATCTACCTAACTACGGTTCTCCTCGCGGTGACAATCCTTGGCTGTCGGACGGCCGATCCCAAAGCCGCGAGCGCGATTGAGGGCAGCTATGTGCGCGTGGACAAGCCGAACATCACGTTGATTATCCAGGAGGGTCATTACAAACAGGGAGCGGCGGATATTCATGCGGAAGGCACCTATACCGCGTACAAAATTGCGGAGAACAAGTACAAGCTAAATGTCGCCTATCACGAACAGTTGGAAGGGGCAAAAGGGACGGTAATTGTTCGCAAAGAGGGAGATTTTGTTTACACGCAGGAGGATGGGGAAGGGCCGGAGACGAAGTTCAAAAAGCAGTGACCAAGCATGAGCACAAACGCCAAGCCAGTCAGCAAAATCAGGGTCTTCCTGATGTGGGCAATCCTGGTGGGCAACATCCTGTTCTGGTCCGCATTTTGGATTTGGTATAACAGCGGGCGCGCGCAACCGTCCGCCGACGCCATCCCGGCGTTCGCGCACGCCATTCTGATGATTTTTCTGGGCGGGTTTTTCCTTGTGGCTGGAGTGATGAGCTACCTGATTGTGCTGTTTACTCATTGCCTGACTTTTAATTTTAGCCGTCCGGTTTGGTCAGCTTTGAAAGCGAGACTTTTCATTGCGAATATTTTTGTTCCGTTGTTGGCGGCGCTGGGGGTCGGGTTCCTGGCATCGGCCGTTCTTAGTCCCATTCTCTTACAACTTGGTTTGTCCGAGAGCACTGCCCGGATGGCACCGGTGCTGGGTGCGGTGGTTATCCTGCAACTGCTCCAAGTCTGGATTTTGGTGTGGTCACCTTTGGAAACGAGGGTCATCCAGCGACGTCTCCAGGCACTCGGGATCACGCCGGAGCAGCTAAAAAGCGGCTTTTACCTTGGCCTGTCGAATCCAGCGCGGGGCACCTTCCAAAGATTTGGGACCATCGAGGAAGATATGGGTATGCTCTGGTTCACGCCGGCGCAAATGGTTTACTGGGGTGATGGCGAGCAGTGGGCGATAGGCAGAGACCAGTTAGTGGAGGTTGAGCGCAGAGCCGATCGCGGCAGCACCACCATGCTCAGCGGCACGGCACATGTCATCCTTCACCTGCAGTTGCCGGATGGAACGCAACGGCAGATTCGGTTACATACCGAGGGTGTAGCGACCATGGGCGGCAAACGGAAAGCGATGGATAAGTTAAGTGAACAAATCGAAGCCTGGCGATCCTGGTCGGGCGCCGCCGCAACCGAACCGGGAACGGCGTGACGGGCGGGCGAATTATTTGACCTCGGTTTGAAGCAGTCGCGAAAGGGAGCGCATCCCTTCGTAAACATCCAAATCGCCACTGAACGAGCCGGTATGAGTTGCCCGCAGTTTAAAGCTGATCACATTGGTGGTTTGAGGGAGGAGAGCCCGGTCGAAGGTGTAACTTAGCCCGTTAATAACCGGGACCCGCTGGGAGGATTTAAACGCCGGCTCGGAGGAAATGATTATAAAACCTTTTATATAAGAATCACCGAAGTCGATATCGCCCAATTGCAGAGAGCTTTTCCGCTCATTTATCACCTGAACCGTAATGGTGAACGTCTCATCCTGTTTGACTACGGTGGGAGCATCCACCGAGATAGAAAGGCCTTTGGGGCTTTGGGCCACATAGGCGACCCACGCGATGACAGCAATCAGGACCAGCAGTGCCAGTCCGGCAAAGACCGAACAGCCGATGATGATATTTTTTTTGAGGGACATGATTTGAACAATGTGTGCGCCAGCTTTTCGACGGAATAGGATGTCAGGCTAGTTAAACAGGCCCGGATGTCAACGTCACTTTTTCGCCGATGGTAAGGAGATTGCTGGCGGAATTGTGGGTCAGCCGCGGACCCAGCGTTTCGCTTTCATTTCGAAACGGGGCAGTGTGCCGAATGGGACGACGGTGATGGGGATGCGCAGGGAGAGACTGGCTTGAAAATCCTTTTCGAGGCGTTCAGCCAAGGCGGTGGCATCGGCGCATTCGGGGCGGGGCTCGATTTGGATGCTCATCTCGATCAATGCCGAGACTTCACTGATGCGAACCTGGTATTCGGCAACGCCAGCGGCGGCGCGGAGAATTTCCTCGACGGCGCTGGGATAAATATTCACGCCGCGCACGACGAGCATGTCGTCGGTGCGGCCGAGGATGCCGCCGGGGAGAGTGGCGTCATTGCGACCGCAGGCGCAAGGGGAGGCGGAGCGTTCGAGCTTTACCAAGTCGCCGGTGCGATAGCGCAACAGCGGGGAGCCGGTGCGGCCGAGAGTGGTCAGGACGAGTTCGCCCGCGTGGCCCATGGGGGAGGGTTGGTCGGTGAGCGGGTCAATGACTTCGGGGTAATAGGCGGATTCAATGACGTGCAGCACGCCCGGTTGCACGGGGCATTCGTGCGTGACGGGGCCGACTTCGGTCATGCCGTGATGATCAAACAGCCGTGCGCCGGGCCAGAGGGCGGCGAGGCGGGCGCGCATGGCGGGGATGCTGCCGCCGGGTTCGCCGGCGACGATGATGGTTTTCACCCGCGCGCGGCGGAGATCGATTTGTTCCTCGGCGGCGACTTCTGCGAGGCGGACGGCATAAGTTGGGGTGCAACAAAGAACAGTGGCGCCGTTGTCGATGAGCGCGCAGAGGCGGGCGGCGCTGCCGGTGCCGCCGCCGGGAAGACAAAGCGCTCCCAAGCGGTTCCCGGCTTCGAAGGCCAACCAAAAACCGAGGAATGGGCCGAACGAAAAGGCAAAGTAAATGCGGTCGGCGGCGGTCACGCCGGCGGCGCGATAAACTTCGGTCCAACTTTCAAGCATCCAATCCCAACTTTCCGACGTATCGAGCCAGCGCAAGGGGATGCCGGTGGTGCCGCTGGTTTGGTGAAAGCGGGTATAGCATTCGAGGGGATAGGTGAGATTGGTGCCGAAAGGAGGATGAACGCGTTGGTCCGTCACCACTTCGGATTTGGTGGTGAGGGGGAAACGCTGGGAGAAATCAGCGAGCGAAGCGATGTCGAAAGTGACGCCAGCGGCGCTGAGCTTTTTTGTGTAGAAGGCGTTGCCGGGAAATAATTCCGCGACGAGAGAGCGGAGCTGTTCCAACTGGCTTTCCTGAATTGCCGCACGGGAAGGATGTATTCCGTGGACCATCGGACGAACCTAATTATTGAGTTTGGCCGCATTGCCGGCGGCCGGTGGCGCCTGGACCACGGAGGCGGGAGCCGGCTTGGGCGGCGGCGGTTTATAATAAGTGACGAGACAGCCACCGAGCGCCGCAAGGAGGATGCCGAGATAGAATTGCGGTTTGATGGCGCCCCAACCCTCAGCGGGTGGTTGCAGGAGGAGAGCGACGATGGCATTCACGATCGGCGCACCGGCGAAGACGATGGACATGACGACGCCGGGTTTGCCGCCGTTGCCGAAAGCAAGCAGGACGCAGAATGCGCCGATGGCGCCGACGATGCCGGCGAACAGCGACCAGGCCATGCCTTGAACCGGGAAACTCCAAGTGGCCTTGCGCACGACGAGGAAGCACAAAGGAGCCAGCACGGCGGTCAGGAAGTAGGCGAGGCCAACGAAGAGAAAGGATTTGTAGAGGGCGTTATTTTTATCCGCCATGGCGACCTGGCCACTGTGCAGGAAAATTCCATAAAGTCCCCACGAGAGAACTGTCATCAGCGCAAAAGCGAGCCAATTCATAGTGTGCGCAGTATATCTTTTTGGCGGGTTTGCAGCAATGGGTTTATCAGGCTAAATTCAAATTGTTCCTGAATAACGATGGGTTGCGGGCGTCCTAATTTATAAAGCTATTTTTATGAAGCTATTTTGCGGAATGCTTTTCATTTTGCTATTTGCCGGGTGCACGACCCCCACGACGGTGGAGTCCCGCAAACAGGAGCGGTATGCGGCTTACCAGGCGTTGTCACCGGAGATGAAAGCGGCAGTTGACCATGGGGGCATCAAGGTGGGGATGCCGATGGATGCCGTGTATATCGCGTGGGGCGCGCCTTCGCAAATTTTGCAGAGTGGCAGCGCGGCGGGGGAAGCCACGACGTGGCTGTATGAGGGCGGTTATATGGAGGAGACGCGGTATTGGGGATATCGGCGCGTGCATTATGATTACAATCCGCGCACCTATGTGCGGGCGCAGGTTGTCTTTATGAACGGAGCGGTGAGTGAATGGCACACCTTGCCGGAACCGGTGTATTAGAGCGGTTCCATAAATGCTGTAGCGCGGCGGAAAAGTTAGTGAGGGAAGCGGTCTTTTTGACTTTTGGCTTCGTTTCGGCTCGGTCACAGGCCACCTTGGGCATGCGCCCTCGCCAAAGCCTCGCCCAAAGTCAAAAATCC
>JAQGPA010000017.1 GCA_028293325.1 Pedosphaera sp.
TCTTTTTGACTTTTGGCTTCGTTTCGGCTCGGTCACAGGCCACCTTGGGCATGCTCCCTCGCCAAAGCCTCGCCCAAAGTCAAAAATCCACGCTCCGCCGCGCTACATCATTTCTGTCAATGCTCTAATGCAGCACCAAAGCCAGAACCACAAAGACCACCAGCACGAGGAGAGCAATCAGCCACCAGAACCAGGAAATGCCGTAGGGGAGGGGCTTTTCCTCGCCAAATTCACGTTCGACAAATTTGTCGTAGTCAAAATCCTCATTGGGGAGGTCGAGGCCATCGTGCTCCGCTTTTTCACCCCAGCCGGTTTCCTCGCATGACCCACAGCCGGGACAGGCTTTGGCGTTGGGCGGGACTTCTGCGCCGCAGTGGGGGCAGATTTCAGGAGGCATGGGTGGATTTCAAGTTGCGGCCAAGAGTCTGGTAGCGTTTGACGGCGGGATACTAGCCCATGCCGGCGTATTCCTCATCCGTTTTGAGTTCGAGGCCCATGAGGACATAATCATGGGAGATGGCCTGCATGTCTTTTACGTAGTCTTCCAGACGGAGGAGATTGCTGAAGCCAAGCAGGGCGAACATTTTGATGGCGGCTTCCTGTTCGCCAATGAATTCGGCTTCGACTTTTTCGAGGCCGATATTGCGGGCGATCTCCACTATCTCATTAATGAGGGTCTTGGCGAGTCCGCGACCGCGAAATTCCGGATGCACGAGGACGCTGACGCGGCCGATGTGCCGTTTCCAGCCGCCCAATTGCTGGTGCAAGGTGGCGCTGCCGAGGATCTGGCCGTCCGCCGCCAGGGCGAGCAGGGGCAGGTTGCGTCCAAGGTCGATGTTGCGGCACCAATCGCGGATGACTTCCGGTTCGGTCACGCGATGCTTGATAAACATGCGTTCCGGGGAAGGCACGGCCATAAAGAATTCGTGGAAAGCATTCTCATCATCCTTGCGCAAGGGGCGGCAGCGGCAGCGTAAACCGTCCTTCAAACGGATTTCTTTTGGGAATTTTTGGAGTGCGAGTTCAATTGACATAACAACAACTCCGGGATTTTTATCGATTGAAGCTTGGTGGAATCAACGCGCAAAAGCAAGGCTCAAAAGTGCCGGGAAGGCTCTCCGACAATGCCCCATTCCTGTTCGATGAAGCGTTCATCGATTTCATCGGGGTCGATGCTCCAACGGGCGGCGAGGAGGTGGACTTTGTCCGCGTTGGTGGCGTTGGGATCGGGCGAGCCGAAGAGGGGGAGGTCAGGGATCTCCAGATAATCGTAACATTTCATGACGAGATCGGTTTCGGCCTGGGTGATTTTCCCCTGGTTCCATAGGGTCCGATCCGTCCAGGCGTAGGCGCGCAAAACGTGACCCGCCTCGAGCTGCGCCCAAGCATGGTGGTTGAGGATGGTATTAGCGCTGAAGAACTGCACGTTGCCAAGCTTGCGGCTCAACTCAATGAGAAAACGGAAGCAGGCATCGACGTCATCCCCAGGTTCGGGCAAGGCCGAGCCGATGACCAAAATCCAGCCGGATACCGGTGGGGAGACGAATATCTTTTGTTCGCCGTTGCCGGACAAACCCTCCGCCCAGGAGCAGGGTTTGGGATTGTGCAGGGAAAGGGCGTGCTGCACGGCGAGGAGGTTGCGGTTCTTGATGGCGAGCCAGCAATTGGGCCGTTTCAAGCTGGAATGGCGGAAATTTAGCGAGGGGCTGGGGTATTGACCTGATTTTAGCTCGGCGGTTGGCAGTATGGCCGACTTATGGCGTCGCCTAAGGTGGATAATGAAAAATACCAGGAACACACCCAGAATCAGGACAAACGAAAACACTGACAGTAGAAGTGTTGCGATAAAATCATGAGCCATGGCACCCATACAATGTCAACTTACGCCTGCGTTTCGCTTAAGCAACGTAAAAGAGAAGCTTATTTTTATTTTTCAGTTTTTTCCCGGGGCCGGGGTTGAACTGAGAGTGATTCCCTGGAAGGGATGAGTTGCAGGAGTTGACCCGTATTATCCACACTTTTGGCGCAAACCACTGGGCAAATGCGGGCCACGCAACCGGCGCGTTCAAGTGCTGGCGACAGTTCAGGGCAGGAGGGCGGCAAACTGGCGTCGGATGGTCTCAATGCGTTTGCGGTTTACGCCCAGGTCTGAATGGCCGACGCGGGAGGCGGAGCGGACGTGGATGATGTTGTCTTCAACCAGGAATTCGACGTCGTCCACGAAGCGGAAGAGCGCGCTACAGAATTCGGCATGCAGGTAGGTATTGGTCTCGGTGATGATGGTGGCGCGTTTTTGGCGGAGCACAACCTGTTTCAGGATTGCCATGGCGTTAGCGGCGGATTTGGCATGGGGTAGTGGCGCGATGGAGTGCGCGGGGTCGGTGTCCTGGCTGCAAACACAATTGGGCGAAGCGGGGCAGGGGGTCAGGCGACCGTTTTTCACACCGAGATTGGCGGGAGGGGTAGAGTTGCGACCCATAGTAGCGGGAATGATAACAGAGTCAGCCGGGCTTCCGGGTGGTGGAATCGGTTATCCAGTCGAGATAGCGGCGATTGCCGGCGGTCAGGGGGAGCACGAGGAATTCCGGCGTGTCGTAGGGGTGTTTTGCCACGATGAGCTTTTGGAGTGCGGCGAGGCGGGGTCGGGTGGTTTTGAGAATCAAGAGCACTTCGGTGCCGGTTTCGATTTTTCCCTGCCACCAGTAGTGGGACTCGATTTTGGGAATCAGATTCGCGCAGGCGATGAGGCGGGCGCGCAGGGCGGCTTGGGCGAGTTGGCGCGCGATTTTGAGGTTGGGGGCGGTGACGAGGATGAGGGAGAATTTGCCGGCCGATTTCATGCCCATAGCGGACGTATATTACTTCAGATTGGCAAGCCGATAAAGGCGGGATTTGCCAACCTATCGGCGGCGATACTCGGTGAGCCAGGCGGGGCCGGGGCCGTGGCCGCGGACGGAGGTGTCGGGGCGGCGTTGCAGGCCGGTGGTGCGGGCGAGGGCGAATTCGAGTCCATCCCAGAAGCGGATGCCATCGAGGATGGGATTTAAGAGATTGGTGACGGTGCAGTAGTGGCTGTTTTTGGGGTCGGTGTGGTGGAGGGCGTGGTGATGGGTGGATTGCAAGATGCCCAGATTTTGGAAGAAGGAGATGAGCGGACCATTCTCGGCGCGGGTGCGGTGGGCCCATTTGTGGATTTGATTGGCGTTGGCGGCCACAATGGCGAACACCCAGACCGGCCAAGTTAGACGGCCAAAAGCCCACGCGACGAGAAGGAGAATTGCCGAAAGGGAAACCAGGTCCCATGAAGATTGCCATCAGGTGTGGCGCGTCATGTAACGGGGATAATGGTGATGGACGATGTTGGGGCGGGCGACATGGCGGCCAATCAGCGGGGTGCCCTCGCGGACGTAGGCGTCTTCAAACCAATGGACGAGCCC
>JAQGPA010000106.1 GCA_028293325.1 Pedosphaera sp.
GCGGCAGTTGATCGAGCTTTCCGGTTTTGTCCCCGACCAGGATATTCGGATCGAATTCACCGGGCTTCGTCCGGGTGAAAAACTATTCGAAGAGCTCAACTATGGGAGCGAAAAGATCACCGCCACCGGTCATCCCAAAATCACGCGGTTGCTTTGTGACCCTCCGCCCTACGAACAGGTCAGTGGGGTCGTGCTCAAATTGGCCGGGCAAGCAGATCAACTGCGCGCAGACGAGATCAAATATTTTCTAAAAATCGCTGTTCCTGAATACCAGCCGCAGTTGAAGCCGTTCGTTGCCAGCGCACCCCGCGCAACCCAAGCACTCGCGGGAGTTGAGCGCCATGACCAGCGGAATGGCCACCAGCCCGAGTCAGCGGTCGGAGTTGAGGACGCGTTCGGCTGCGTTGCAGATGCACCTGCCTCACAGTGAGAAATTCCAGTCACTCCCTATGCGAATCCTGGCCGTCACCAATATGTACCCCTCGGACGCATTCCCGGGTCAGGGGGTCTTTGTGCAGGAACAAATCAAAGGCCTGCGTTCCATAGGCGTGGAGGTGCGGGTTTTGTTTGTCGATCGGCGGCGCGATGGGCCGACGGCATACTATCGGCTGCGAAGCAAGGTCGGAAGCGCTGTCAGCGAATTCGAGCCCGATGCAATTCACGTGATGTATGGTGGAGTAATGGCGGACCAGATCGTACGCCGCCACCATTTCCGTCCGGTCGTGGTGACCTTTCATGGCTCGGATTTGCTCGGCGAGAACCTTTCCGGTTGGGCGCGGAAAATAATTTCACGATACGGGGTATATTGCTCGAGAAGGGCGGCAAAAGCCGCTGAGGGCGTGGTGGTGGTGGCGCGGCATCTGGTGGGCGCTTTGAACGGCGCTGCCACGACTGACAACGTGCGCGTGATTCCCTGTGGCATCGACTTGGAACGGTTCCAGCCCATGGACCCGCTTGCCTGCAAGCACCGGCTGGGCTGGAGCCCTGAGTCTTTCCACGTGCTGTTCGCATCCAGCAACGGCGACCATGTGAAACGGCCGTGGCTGGCAAAAGCGGCTGTCGCGCAAATGAGCCATTCCGACGGCCCGCCAGAGTTGCATTACCTGACCTCCATCCCAAATGCGGAGGTGCCAGTCTGGCTTAATGCAAGCGATGTTTTGCTGCTGACCTCGATGCATGAAGGGTCGCCAACCATTGTGAAGGAAGCCCTGGCGTGCGGCCTTCCGGTCGTTTCTGTGGACGTGGGAGATGTTGCCGAGCGAATCGAAGGTATTGAAGAGTGTCATTTGGCGCGGCCTGAGCCAGCAGAACTGGCGGCAAAACTCTGTGTGGTTCGGCAGCGGGGGAAACGCTTCGACTGTCGAACGCAAATTAAGGAGCTTTCAATCCTGAGCGTGGCTCAAAAATTGAAGCGGTTTTATGAAGACATTACCAGCGGTCGCACCAGCCGGCAGTTTCTCGCTTCACCTGAACCTCTTCCCATAAGTGGCCGTGACTCGGCAGCCATTCCGTCACAGCCGTAGGCACCAATGTTTGCCGGACTCTTCAGCCAGTGTCGCGCGAGGAGCGCCGAACAGGGTAGTGTGGGGTGACCCGGCAACGGGCCGCCTGTCTTTGTTTTGGGATAAGAGCCCCTTACCACGCGCAGTTGGTCGAAGCCGGATACGGAGTAACAGCAGTTCGGTTTGGAAAGGAGGCAAGTCGCCGTCAGCTTTGTCAGTGGCGGAGCTTGTACTCGGCGGCGCATGAATTCCAAGACTTTGCTCTTTCGGCAGCATAACACCACATCAAATCTATGAATAATAATGTCGCAATTGTTGGACTCGGCTATGTCGGCCTTCCGTTGGCGCTTCAGTTTGCGCAATCGGGCTTAACGGTGCTGGGTTTGGATATTGATCGGGTCAAGGTGGAGGCTCTGAACGCGGGCCGCACCTATATCAAACACATTGACTCCTCCGAAATCGCTGAAATGGTTCGTAGCGGCAGGTTTACTGCCTCAACTGACTTCGGCAAGGTTGCGAATGCAAAGGCGGTCATCATTTGCGTGCCCACCCCGCTCAACAAGAACCGGGAACCTGATATTTCATATATTATCCAGACCGGCAAAGCGATCGGTCCTCACTTGGTCTGCGGCACATTGGTGGTGCTGGAATCGACCACTTACCCGGGGACCACCGAAGGCGAGCTGCGCGAGGTATTGGAAGCCTGCTCGGGAATGATAGCTGGCAAGGATTTCCACCTTGCGTTTTCACCAGAACGAGAGGATCCCGGGAACCCCAACAGCAAAGTGGCCAAGATACCCAAAGTTGTTGGCGGCTACACCCCAGCCTGCCTTGACCGGGCCAAAGCGCTTTACAGCCTGGCGATCAAGGATGTTGTCCCGGTTTCTTCCTGCCGTGCGGCCGAGGCCACCAAGTTGCTGGAGAATATTTTTCGCAGCGTCAACATAGCCTTGGTCAATGAATTGAAAGTGGTTTATTCAGCCATGGATATTGACATTTGGGAGGTGATCCAGGCCGCGAAAACAAAGCCGTTTGGTTTCATGCCTTTCTATCCCGGCCCGGGGTTGGGAGGGCATTGCATACCGATTGATCCGTTCTACCTGACGTGGAAGGCACGTGAATACGGCCAAACCACACGCTTCATTGAACTGGCCGGCGAGGTCAACAGCGCTATGCCGGAATATGTAATCGATCGGGTGAATGACGCGCTCAATGCTCAGCGTAAGGCGGTGAACGGCGCAAAAATCCTTGTGCTTGGCCTGGCTTACAAGCCAAACGTAGATGATGATCGGGAATCTCCAAGCTATGTTCTGATGGATTTGCTTAAAAAAAGGAGTGCCGAGGTTGCTTACTACGATCCGCATGTGCCGGTTATTCGCCCATCTCGTGAGCACTCTCACTGGGCGGGCATTGCTTCAATCGAATGGAGAAAGCATGTTCTCCAACATTTCGATGCGGTGGTGGTGGCAACCAACCATGCCCTCGTCAATTATCAGGAGTTGGCGGATTGGGCCGCGTGCATTGTTGACACCAGGAACGTCATGGCCACCATCAAAACACGCCCCGGACAGGTCTGGAAGGCCTAAGAGCGGCTAGCAAAATTAACGCCGAAGTTGTTTTTGGCAGATCAGGCAGCCAGCCAGGAGCATGAGTGCTGTGTGGGTGAGGATTCCCCTTTCCTCCCTGGTTTTGAGTTTTCTGAATTCGTGGATCATAGCCAGATTGTCCAGTTGGAAGCGTTGCGGCGCGGCATTTGGGGAACCGCCGAACTCTGGGGCCGGGTGGTCACTTTCAAGGAAGAGTAAATTGACGCCCGAACTTGGGAGTAATCAGGGACGCTTTTGCGTTTTTCATCTCGCACAGAAAGTTTGGTATAACCTTATGCGGGTCGCCATCCTATCCGATATTCATGACAACCTGCCCAGGCTCAGGAGGCGCTGCAACACTCTCAGGAGGCGCAGGCGCTCATCTGCTGCGGAGACCTCTGTTCACCCTTCGTGGCCAGGGAACTTGGCCTCGGATTCGCCCAACCCATTCACATGGGCTTTGGTAACAATGATGGCAACCGCTTCCTGATCGCATCCGTGGCGTCGAAGTTTCCCCAGATCCATTGCCACGGTGAATCACCTTGCTCCTGCGCACTGGCTGCAACCGCAGTTTTGGTCCCGCCAGCTTGCCAGCACTCAGAGCGTAAGCGATTATATTAATGGGTACGAACAGAATCGCCAAACAAAAGTCGTTTCAGGCTTCCGAGGCTTCGGCGAGCAGAATGTTTGTAAGTTTATGAACCACTCCAGCGCAGCCAGAACTAAAGTCGTTTCCAAGCCCGGCAACCATTTGCTGGACACCATTCGAACCATTCGAGTGGAAGTTGGCGATGGTCTTAGCGACGATGAGTTTACATGGCTATTGCAACAGGACGAACTGCCGGTTGAAACGGGGTTTGCCTTTCTGTGCTATTGCGAGCGGTTTGTAACTCTGAGCGTGCCTTATCAGGAACTGGCGGACTGGTACCCGGAGAAGGGCTGGATCATGTCGGCCAAAGAGAGAATCGCCCGGACGATTGCGGAAAAATACGGGCTTTCGCTGTGTGAACCACCCGATATGCAGTCTCCCTGGCTCGGCTCATCGAACCCTCACCACCATCTGCAATTGAGTTATCAGCAGGAAAGCGTTATCGTAATTCACCCTCAATACCTGAAGATTTGTCTGTTTATAGCCACGAGCCCCACCCAACCGGCACGAATCTCGCATAAGCCCCTGCTGCTCGGACCGGATTTGCTGCCAGACCTGTCCAAATTGTATCAGGTCTGACGCTTCATCTGGTCTGGAAAACGATGTCCGACCGCATCAACGCGCCGCAGCCATGGCAGGCGTACGCACGGGTCCGGACACCTCTTTTAGCAAACTGGCTGTCTCCTCTTCGGGCGCGTGCCTGGCCAGGTCAGCCTGGGTCACCATCCCGCAAAGGACGCCCTTTTGGTCCACCACCGGGATGCGCCGTATCTGATGCTGCTTCATCAGCCGGCAGCACTCTTCCACGCTGGTTTCCGGCGTGACCGTGATGGCTGGCTTGGTCATGCATTCCTTGGCCGTCATTTGCAGGGGATTTTTCCCTTGGGCCACCGCCCGGCAGGCAATGTCCCGGTCGGTCACCACGCCGATGGGCTTCATTGTTTGCTGGCTCTCGACCACTGGAATTTCGCCGCAATTGCAATCCACCATCATGCGGGCAACCTGTTGGAGGTTGGTGTCGGGGGTGCAGCAGGCGGGTTTCTGAGTCATGATGTCTTTTACTTTCATATTTCTATTCGCTCCTTTTTTTAAACTGTCGATTGTGTGAAACACCTTGGTCGTTTGGCCTTCCGGGAAAAAACAGAACCAATCCGTCCACTAAGCGTTTATCCTCGGGCAGCAGGCCGATCGGTTCAATGGGGTGTTCACCCGTTCATTTCACCAGGGCAGACGCATTTAAATTCCTAATAGTAAGCGGAGCAAATAGGGATGGTCCCAGCTGGCGTTGAGTTGTTTGCCTCGGAGGCCGCGCTTTTTGGTTTTCTCCCGTTTAAGCATGTTGAGCGCGAGACGGAGCAAGGTGGCGAGGTTTTCCGCTGCGTAGCCCGTGCGGGCGCGGCTTTGGTCCTCGCGGAAGCAAACCTCCATGACCCAGTGGAGTTTGTTTTCAACACCCCAATGGCGGCCGCGCACGGCGCGGGCAAAGGTCGCCACTCCCAGGGGCAGGCTCGACAGATAGTAGCGGCGTTCGACCGTGGTCTTGCCCGCCACTTCCCGGACTGATTCGACCAGGCCCACGGACTGGAGCCCCTCCCATTTTCCCTGGTCGGCAAACCAAGCCAGTTCGGTGCTCTGATAATAGCGGCGGATTTCAAAGCGTCCGTGGTCCTTGTCCACCGTCTCCAGGCAGGCCAGCGTGGCCGCTGCTCCGGGCAGTTTGGCTTCCGGCCAACGCGGGGTTTGAAGTTCCGCCACGGCCTGATCCAGGAACGTTTTCATTTCCTCATGCACCCGTTGGCGATGTCGCTCTGGGAACCACCCAAGAGCCACATCGCCTCATAGAAGGCTTTGGTTTCTGAATTGGGTTCTCGTAATATTATGCGTTGATGCTCTTCCCAAGTAATGGCTCGCCTCTCCTTGTGTCGTACTTTGGGCCGGCGATTTCTGGGCACGATCGGGCAAGGCAACCATTGAAGATCAATGGCAAAGTTCTGTATCCTTCGGAGATAGACGTTCGTACTAACCGTCCCCTGCTCCAGTACGCGCAGAAAGTGCTCGGCCTTGGTGCCCAATAGGCTTATCTCGCGAAGAGAATCAAGACCAGGATCCTTGATCGCCATTTCCCAACGCACCCGGGTTTCACCGCTTTTGACTTTGACGGCCTCAACCATCACCTGCTGCCAGGTCCGTGTGTTAATTTCTGAATTGGCCGCCAGTAAGTAGGCACGGGCGATCTGCAAGTTCAGATTCGGCTGGAGGTGCGCCTCGTTGCGGGCGTGGCATAATTTCTCAGCCTCGACTTTTTGCCGGGTGCGCAGGCTCTCCTGCTTGCGGGTATCCCGGTCTTCAATGAAATAGATTCCGTTCTGACGACGAAACATGCGGTAACGGTTGGTCAGTGGCATACTCATGACAAATGAGCTTACCGCCGAACTCCAACACCGACTTAATAGATAGTGGCAGGCTTGGTTTGTATTCCAGCCGCCTAGTGACCGCCTTCCATTTTTACTGGAGTTGTTACTGGAGTTGTTACTGGAGGTCACCGTTCTATCCGCCTAATCCCTTGATGCACACGCATTAGAGATGGAGCCAGTTGTCGGGGTCGAACCGACGACCTACGGTTTACAAAACCGTTGCTCTACCACTGAGCTAAACTGGCAGCCAATCTGTGGGCGAAGGCTCTCCCCTCACCCGCCTGAACCCCGCTGATATTATCCGCCGAACGAAGCAGCCGACAAGCAATTTTACCATCCCAACCCAATAAAGGCCACCCGCTTGCGGGGAACTGCAGTGTCTCTCGTCTAGATAAGCTTATTTTCTGAGTCATTGATCGTGACTCTCAACCAGGGCAGTTTTTCAAAGAACACGCACACAGGAGGCAATAATTCTTCTACCTTTACAGATACCGACGCGCAAAAAAAGTTTCAAAAATGTTGGGCGAATTATTCTTTTGGAGGAAAGGTGGAATTGAGTCCACTTGGGATGACGACTACTAACCCGCCGAGATCATTTTTCGTCTCTCAATTTCGTCCAGAACGCATTTTTCGCAGACTCCATATAAGGGAAAGTCACCGTCCGCATCCGTGGCTAAAACGGTTTCATCATCGGCATGTGGGCACCGGCATTCCGGCGTATAAGTGCGCAACAAAACGATTCCTGCAAACGGGACATGGTTACGTAACGAATCCACGAGCTTTTGCATGCACTCGCTGCAAAACCAAAATAATTTTGCGTCTGGCGGACGTTCCGCCTTGCGGCACGACTGGCAACGTAGCGTGCGGCGGATGCCGTCCAATTCACGAACGTACGGCATCACCTTTGGAAATACGGCACAGTCGGCAAGCAATTCGGGCATCTGCCAATTTGTCTCTCTGGACAGAAGCTCCAAACGCGGCCCAATATTCACACCGCGCCTGTTAAGCTCATCTTGGATTGCGTTGACTTCGCTGATATGCGCGATAACACGAACATCTTTGGGCAATCCATAGTCACCTACGCCAACGTGCCGAAGTTCGATGCACAAATCTTCGAGAAGCTGTTCGCTGGATTTTTCCTCTATCGGGGGTTTTTGCGTATTAGCCATCCGTCCCCTTTAACATTTGCACCTTCCAATGTCGAGAATCCCACTGTGCCAGTTGTATTGCATCCTGTAGCCGATTTCTGCGGGTATTTGAGTTGCATCGAATGCACTCGCGAAATTTTTGGAATACGCTTTCGCCCTTTATTCACCAACTCAAATTCAATGAAGTTCTACTGAAAGAAATTGAGTGAAAAACTCCGTTCTGAATTACCATCCTAACCCGGCAAACGCCATCCGCTTGCGCGGAACAGCAAAAATAGTATTGAATCCACCGCCTCAACATGTTCCTTTTGGCTGATATGAGCAGCTTGGTTAATGCCCCCGCCCCATCCTCGACGCAGCAGCCCCCGGCGGCTTCTCAACGCCTGCTTTCGCTCGATGCTTTGCGCGGATTTGATATGTTCTGGATCGTCGGCGGCGAGGAAATTGTCCATGCGCTTTATAAAGCCTGCCCGGTCGGTCCGCTTCACTTGCTCGATGCCCAATTGCAACATAAAGCCTGGGCCGGCGTTGCCTTTTACGACCTGATTTTCCCGCTCTTTGTTTTTCTGGCCGGTGTGTCCCTGGTCTTTTCGCTGACTCGCGCAATTGAGCGGAACGGCAAAGCCGCAGCGCTGAAACGCATCTTCTTTCGCAGCCTCATCCTCTATGTGCTCGGGCTCATACAATATGGCGGCCTCGCCGATGGCCTGGATCATATCCGCTGGTTGGGTGTGCTCCAGCGCATTGCCATTTGCTATTTTTTCGCGGGCGCCATCTTTTGCCTGTTTCATCTGCGCGGCATGGTTGCCATCTGCCTCTCGCTCCTCATCGCTTATTGGGCGCTGCTGACCTTTGTGCCCATCCCCGATTTTAATCTAAGGACCAAACATCTCAAGACGCTCAACCTTGCCCCGGGCGACGCCCAAACCGGAATCGCGTTTAATGCCACCACCAACATGGTCAGCGGACAATTCGACGACGGACTCAACCTCACTCAACAAATCGATTATCGTTTCCTGCCGGGCCACAGATGGGATGGCGCCTATGATCCCGAAGGCATTCTCAGCACGCTACCCGCCATTGCCACCTGTCTGCTCGGAGTCTTCGCCGGACTGCTGCTCAGAAACGGCACCGTGCCGGACCAAAAAAAGGTGGCTTACTTGCTGGGTGCGGGCGTGGCGGCGGTGGCCCTCGGCTTTCTTTGGGGACTCCAATTTCCGGTCATCAAAAAAATTTGGACCTCGTCATACGTTCTCGTGGCGGGCGGTTACTCATGCCTGTTCCTTGGCGCCTTCTATCAAATGATTGAAATCTGGCAATGGCGCAAATGGTCCACGCCCTTTGTCTGGATCGGCATGAACCCGATCACCATTTATCTGGTGTTCCATCTCGTGCCATTTAACACCGTTGCGGAGCGCATCGTCGGTGGCCCGGTTCAAACCGTTCTGGGTGTTTGGGGAGAACTGCTGCTGGCGCTCGTCGTCGTGGCCATGATGTTTGCCCTGGTCCGCTTGCTCTATCAAAGAAAGTTGTTCCTGCGGCTTTAGCGCTTAACCGTTCAGGCATCCCGATGCACCGACTGCGGCGAAAACGCCGGCAGGCATATCGCAATATAATCCGCCCCTTCATGCGTCGGCGTGCTGTATTGCACCCATTCCCCCGCACGGGTGATAATCGCCTGCCCGGCGGCAACGTCGATGATCCCCTGCTTATGTGTCACCCGCAATTTGCCGGCGAGCACAACGGTATATTCGTCAAACTCGGGCGTCTGCCCCGGCTCTGTCCAGCCTCCCGGACTGTGCATGTGCGCCACACTGAGCTTTTCATCCCCGGAATTCACCCTTCCGATGTGTTCATCAATCGTCTTCGGTTTGTTGCCGGCGGCCTGGATTCTGGTGGCGGATGGAATATGTGTTGGCATGGCGGTAATGTGAGCAGAAATGGCTTTTAAGCAAATTAAAAATGCGGGGTTGCCGGTTTTCGATTTCAACTTTGAATTCCAGACCCCAAACTTTATGTTAGCCTTTGCAACGAAATGAAAAAAGACCGGTTATTGAAGCAAATCATCGCCAGCCTGATGGAAAGCCTGAGTGTCCTGGAAAAGGCCGCCAAGGCCTCACATGCCGAAGCCACGCATGAAAGCAGCAAGGCGGAGAACAAATATGACACCCGCGGTCTCGAAGCGGCTTACCTCGCCGGCGGCCAGGCGCGCCAGGCCCGGGACCTCATGGACTCAATCAAGCAGTATGAAGCCATGACGCCAAGGGATTTCTCCCCCGCGGAACCGATCGACCTCGGTGCGTTGGTGGAATTAGATATGGACGGCGCCCGCTCCTTCTATTTCATCGGACCAAAAAGCGGCGGTTTGGAAATTCAACTGCAACGCCGGGAGATCATGGTCATCACACCGCAATCGCCGTTAGGCCAGAATTTGGCGGGGAAAACGGCGGCACAGAGTTGGACGGCCAAAGTCGGCGGCGTGAACATAAAATATCAGATCATTTCGGTCGTATAATCGGCCAAACGCGGTTGACGGCGCATAAGCTTTAACGGATGGTCTCAGCATGTTTGGCTTGCGCTCTCTAAGATTTCTCGCCTGTTTGTTCGCCGCTGCGACCGCTCTCACCGCTCTTGCGGAATCTCCCTTTTCCTTTGCTTCCACGCCGGGGCAATTGCCCAAAACCGTGGTGCCACGCCACTACAGCATCCAGATTCGACCGGACTTGGATAAGTTCACCACGCGTGGTTCGGTGACCGTGGATATTGAAGTCCTAAAGCCGGTGAAAGAAATCGTCCTGAATGCCCTGGAGATGGAAATCACCCAGGCCACCCTCTTTGCTCCACAGGAAATCCCTCTCAAGCCACGGCTGAACCTGGCCAATCAAACCGTCAGCTTGAAGCTTCCCGCGAAAATTGCGCCGGGGAAATATCGGTTGGTTTTGGAATTTTTCGGTCAAATTGCAGAACAGGCCCAGGGACTTTTTTACGTTAAATATGCGGCGCCCTCCGGCAAAAAGGTGCTGTTAGGCACGCAGATGGAACCAACCGATGCCCGTCGCATGTTCCCCTGCTGGGATGAACCGGTTTTCCGCGCGACTTTTGATTTGAGCGTGACCCTGCCGGAGAAACACCTCGCCATTTCCAACATGCCGGTGGAACACGAAACCTCGCTCGCCGACGGATTGAAGGAAGTAAAATTCGCGCGTACTCCACCCATGCCCAGTTATCTGGTCGTGCTGGTGGCCGGCGAACTGGAAGAGCTCAAGGACAAAGTGGCCGGGGTTCAACTCCGCGTAATCACCACGGAAGGAAAAAAGGAGCAAGGACGTTATGCCCTGGCCGCGACCAAAAAATTGCTCACCTATTACAACCAATATTTTGGGATTAAATATCCCCTGCCCAAGTTGGATCAAATTGCCATCCCCGGTGGTTTCAGCGGCGCCATGGAAAACTGGGGTGCCATCACCTACAACGAAAGTGTTCTGCTCTTTGATCCCCAAACCAGTTCCGAGCAAACCCGGCAGGATATTTTTGTCACGGTGGCCCACGAAATGGCGCACCAATGGTTTGGTAATCTGGTGACCACCGCGTGGTGGGACAACCTTTGGCTCAATGAAGGCTTTGCTACTTGGATGGAAACCAAGGCCACGGACCATTTTAATCCCGACTGGCAAATGTGGCTGAACGCCGGTGCGGAAAAAACCGCCGTCATGAGTGGCGATGCGCGCAACACGACCCACCCCATCCAGACTCCCATCGAAAACGAAAGCCAGGCCAACGACGCCTTCGACAGCATTACTTACCAAAAAGGCGGCGCCTTGCTGCGGATGCTGGAAAGTTATCTGGGCGAGGAAACGTTTCGCCGGGGCATTCATGAGTATCTTGCCGCACATCTTTATTCCAACACGACCACTGCGGATCTCTGGGCAGCGCTGGAAAAAGTCTCCGGCAAACCCGTCCAATCAATTGCCGCCGGGTGGACGGAACAACCAGGACTGCCCGTGGTAATGGTCAAGACGGATTGCACTAATAGCCAGCAGGTCGTTTCATTGGAGCAGCAGCGCTTCACCGTGCATGACCCGGACGCTGAATCGTTACAATGGAAGATACCCGTCGCCTTGATGAATACAGCACACGCCCGGAGCACGAGTTTCGTCCTGCTGGATGATAAACCGGCTTCGGCAACCTTCCCCGATTGCACCGGCATGCTTAAGGCCAATGCAGGCGACACTGGCTACTATCGGGTGGCCTACGCACCGGCACTCTTTCGCCAATTGCAGGCAGCCATCAACCAACTCCCACCCGCCGACCGCCTCAACCTGCTGAATGACAGTTGGGCCATGGTCGAGGCCGAACGCGCATCGAGCGTGGATTATTTTGAGCTGGTGGAATCACTCCACGGCGAAAAGACCTTCGCTCTGTGGGACCAGATTCTTTCCACGCTGAATTTCATCGATGAGCTGGAAGAAAACCAACCGGGCCGCGCCGCCTTTCACGAATATGCCTGCCGGCTCCTGCAACCGCAGTTGGAACGGCTCGGCTGGGATTCACATTCCCACGAACCTGGCACAGACTCCATTTTACGCGGCCGGATCATTACCACTCTGGGAAAGTTCGGCAATCCATCCGTCATTGCCGAAGCCCAGGTCCGCTTTGCAAAATTTTTGCTGCAGCCCCAATCCCTGGCTGCCGGTCTGCGTCCACCCGTTCTGGAGATTGTTGGCCGTTACAGCGATCGAACAACTTATGATCAAATCCATGCGCTGGCACGCAAAGCGAAAGGAACGGAGGAGCGCCAGCTTCTCTATCGGGCCTTGTCGGGCGCCCTGGATCCGGCTTTGGCCAAAGCCACGCTGGCAATCTCGTTGACGGATGAAATCGTCCCCCAGGAAGCCACCCATATTGTGATCGATGTGGCGGGCAACGGTGAGCAGCAAGTGTTGGCGTGGGATTTTGCCCAACCGCGCATCAAGGAGTTGTTGGCACGGGTGGATTCCTTCGAACGTAATAATTATGTTCCTGCCATTCTGGACACCTTTTCTGACACGCCCCGCGCGGATGAGTTGGAAGCCTACGTGAAGACAAATGTCACCGAGGATGCCCTGGATAAAGCCCGGCAAACAGCGGAAGGAATTCGCATCAAGGCCGCGATCAAGCAGCGTGAGTTGCCGGCGATTGACCAATGGATCGCCCGGCGCCTCGTCAAAATATCTGACCATAAATAATCAGCGGCTTTTTCTGTCATCTCCCGAGTAAAATGCTAAAGTCATTACCATATGAAAATTGATAAAATTACCACCGGCACTGGCGCTTCACCCAAGGCTGGCGATACCGTCACCGTCCACTACACCGGCTGGTTGATGGATGGCACCAAATTTGACAGCTCCGTAGATCGCGATGACCCGTTCGCTTTTGTCCTCGGCGCCGGACAGGTTATTCAAGGATGGGATGAAGGCGTCGCCACCATGAAAATCGGTGACAAGGCGCGCCTCACTATTCCGCCTGAAAAAGCCTACGGTCGGCAGGGTTATCCCGGCGCCATTCCTCCCAATGCCACTTTGATTTTCGAAGTGGAGTTGCTCTCCATCGCCTGAGAACTCCCAGGCCTATTTCACCCACAAGAGCGGCTGGGTGATGGCGATATTCCGTTGCACTTCCGGTTCAGTTGGATCGGGCGACATTTTTTTCCAGAGTCCGGTGTAACGCGACTCATCGAATGCCAGTCCGGCAAACAATAAGGACGGCTGCCGTGACGGCCAGCCGTCCCAAGCCTGGATGTCCGGCTTGTGCGTCCATTTCGATTTGTCCTCGAGATAAGGATACATGAATTCGACCGCTTTGTGGATGTTGCGGCCGTCGGGCATTTCGAATTTCCACAGATTGTCCGCCGGCGTGGAAAGCACCTGGCAGAGCGTGACCATGTTATCGAGTTGAAAAATCGAGTAGCCGTAAGGCTTGGTGCGGGCAAGTTCGCGCGGGAAACCACCATCGGGCGCCATCTGTTTTGGCACAAAGACCTCCTTGAACTCATGACGGCACTTTGCGAGCTTTTCCTCGTCACTGGTAAATTCAGCATAAACCGCCAGTTGCAAGTAATAGGCCACGGCATGGTTGTTTGATGCCACGGCCTCCTCGCGGCCGTTCTTGCTGATGACCATCCACTCCGCCAGTTCATGAAACCATTGCCTGAGGCCGGCCAGCGCTTCCGGTGGGAACGCGGGTGACTTTTGCATGGCCTCAATTGCGCGCGGCACTTCAATCAAATGCAATGCATCAATGATGCCAATGCCACGTCCGGGCGACACGCCGGGAATTGCCTGGGCATAGGTCAAGCTCGGGTTCATGCGCGTCTTCGCGTCGAGGAAGAATACGCGCAGGAATTTCACCGCCTTGGTGACATAACGGTCGTCGCCGGTGAGCTTGTAGGCTGCGCCCAACGCCGCCACGGAATCGCGCAATTCCTTGATCACCATCCGATGCTGCGAGAAATTTTCCGGGTTGGATTCCCCGTCGCGCTTTAGGTACGGCAAGCCGTTCGACTTGGTCGGGTCCGGCCACCAGTAATCGCCATTGGAATAAAAATCATTCGGTCCGCCCTCGCTCAGCTTGGCGACAAATTTTGTGATTGTTACCGGCTCCTTCTTTAGCGCGGCATCCGCGGCCTTCAGAATGCGCTGGCGGTCAATCGCAGCAACATCAACCTCCGGCTTGGGCGCGGAAACCTGATTCGTTTCCTTGGCCATTTCCGCCGCGGGACAAATGTTAACGCTCGCTGTCAAAACAATAGCAAGGGAAACCACGAGTTGCTGGGCAATGCTTTTCATGATTGGTGAAAGGGTTCATCAAGTGTCCTGACCTGTTTCGCTTGGGAAATGGCATTATTTGCGCGTCAACTTAATCACGGCAGCGGTGGCGGCTGGCAATTTCACTGTAAACTCGCCGCTGGCCGATGGCTTGGCCAGCTTTGTCCACTTTCCTTTCCAACTCGCGTTATCCTTAATCGGCGCGCCCCCCAAGGTGATGCCGGATGTCGCGGCGACATCCCCCTGCGGACCGGTCAGGTACATCACCGTTCCCTTGGCATAGGCATCACCGGGAGTAAGAGTCACTTTTGCGTCATGGGCACCGGTGCTGTGATCCTTGTTAATGAGCGTTACCAACAAGCTTTTATCCTTCGCCAACAAACCGTAAGCCGTCAGATTCACGTCATCAGCGTTCGCCGCGATTTGCGCCGGCACCAACTGGCCGTAGCCTCCCAATTCAAAGGCTTTCAAAGCGTAACCCAGCGGGTGCGCTGAATAGCCGCTCGGCGATGTCCAGAACACCGCGTATCGGCAAGGCGCATTCTCCTCACCTGCCGCCACGGTATCTCCCGAGTGAAAATTGATGCCGTTTGCGCCATGGGCCGCCCACCAATGCAAATAATCCAGCCCCCACAATGCCGCGGCGAACGTGTCGCTGACATCTTTGGCGCCGCCATTATAATAATTATTCGCTTCCTCCAGTCGATAAGGTATTCCGTTGGCAACGGTGGCCGGCACAAACGATGCGTAAAATTTTTGATACGCCTCGGGCCAGGCTGTGGATAACATGTTGTCCCGTCCCGCCGCTGAATTCGTCACCTTCCGCCCGCTGCCGCCGGGATAATCGTGCTGCGTGATCAGCGCGATCCGCCCGGTATGCGCAAAATCATTTGCAAAATCGCGCGCCCAAACTGCCTTGTTGGGTGTTGTGCTCGGGCCGCAGAATTTTGCCTCCGGCGCAACTCCAGATGCGGTGATGGCCGCGATGTATTTTTCCAATTCCGCCTGATACGCCGGATAGGTTTTAGCAAATACATTCGGCTCGTTGCCGATGGCAAAGCAGACCAGGTCAGCTTGATAATGATCCATGATATACTTTGCAATCGCGGCGGCATCTTTGGGATCACCTTGCCGCATACGCAGGGTAAAGATGACTTTCACCTTCGCCGCTTCCGCAAACGCAAACAGTTTGTCCAAATCCGCGTTGCCGGGAAACTTTACAGTCGGACGGTCGGCGGTATTGCCGCCGACGCGCAGAATTCTTACACCCAGCGTCTGGAACATTTTGACCAGTGGCGTATTTTCGGGACTAAAGAAATATTTCCCGTTGGCATCGGGCGGCACCAATGCCATTTCATAACTTAAGCCGCCAAAGTCATCAGGCACCGTCGCCTCGGGCGCCTTGGCATTCAGCTTGATGCTGACCGGCGACTCCGCGAACGAGGTTCCCGCGAGGAGATAACTCGCGATCAAGGCAATAACAACTCTGGTAGTTTTTATCATATCATCTGCTCGCTTTGGCTTAAGTGATCGCCTAGCTCTTATCAGTTCGGTTGCCGTTTGTCATCAGGCAATCCTCGACCGACACTGCCGAACTGCAATAGGCGAGACCAGTTTCCAACTGGGCTGCTATTACTGGCAATAACCAGATCGCTCCTGCGATAAAATACCGTTTCAAAATAATTCTATTTTGAGCGAAATTATCGTTTTGCCGATTTTTGCTCCGCGGGCTTTGGACCAAGCAGATTGTTCCGATTGGCCGATTCCACCTCCGGCAATTTTGCCAGCACCGCCCGGTATGGAGCATCCGAATATTTCAAAGCCGCCCGGCGCATCGAGGAAAACACCGCTTGCGGAGACCAGCCGCCAATCTGTTGATACGGCCACTTCTTTTCACCCAACCCAAAAGGCACGAGATAGTCCAGCGCCTTGCGGATGCTGCGACCATCCTTGGTCTGATAGTTCCACAAATCCACGCCCACGTCATCCCCCAGCACGGCAAGCATCATCAAACCGCTCAAGTTTCCATTGCTGTAACCCCAAGCTTTGGTGCGCACCAATTCCAGCGGCTGACGGCCATCGGGCTCAATTTGCACCGCAATGCGTTTCGTCCAAACGGTCTGCACGATCTTCTTGGCCAGCTCCTGCTTTCCCAAAAACAAAGCAAACGATGCTGCCTGCACATCATAATACGTCCCGTGATTGTTTTTGGCGGCGGCTTCAGCTTGACCGTTCGTGCTTTCCTGCATCCACTGAAGGAATTTGCTGAACCAATCTTCCAGTCCGCGCTGATCCGCGGCCGTCCATGATTTTGATCCGGCCAGCAACCCAATGGCATCCACTACCTGCGTCAATGAACGGGTCTCAATCAAACCGATGCCGCGCCCGGTATTCACGCCGCTGATTGCCTGGGCATATTGCAGATTGGGATTCATCCGGGTTGCCGGATCAAGAAACCAGGCGCGCAGTAATTGCGTTGCTTTGGCGGCATAAGTGTCGTCGCCCGTGAAGTAGTAGGCCAATGCGAGCGTTTGCACGGTGCCGGACATTTCATCCTGCGTGCGATGATCGCTGATCCTGCCGATCTCCGGATTTCGCTCGCCGTCGCGTCGAATATAGGGCAGGCCGTTCGTCGTATCAGGATTCGGCCAGAAATACGGGGCCAAGCTCATATAATCATGTTTGTCCCCGCTCGGTGGCGTGAGTTTCTTGCTCGTAACGGAAAAAGGACCTGTGATTAACGCCTCTTTCGCATCCTGTTCCAACCGGGCCACCGCCGGGGCCAGACTCTTGTCCCCGTCCTGAATGCGTTGGCGGGTGGCCTGAAGATATTTTCCGTCCAGCAGAAAAACCCGCGGTGCACCAGAGGCTGCGGTGGCAGTGCTCGTTGGTTCCGCTCCCGCGAGGCCGAGGATCAGCGGGGTGAACAGACACCAGACTAATATTCTCACGATTTTTTTCATTTGGATTTAAAGCTTCTACATTATCAGTGGCGAGACAATGACGGGTGACAGTCAAGCGCAGCCACAGAACGGGGATTCTGAACCTGCAGCGAGTCTTCTTCTACATAGGCAATGGATACAATTGGCTCTATGGACAGACGCTTTGGCCTGCAAAAAGGTTACTGGCTGATTTCCGGCTTGGCTTTGTCGGTTAATTCAATACTGTTTTGCCCAACTGCTATGAGCAATCCGTTCCCCAAGTCCAGTCCCCTGCCCGAACTCAACCTGCTCTGCCTTTTCCTGCCGGGAATTCATGGCCAGCCTCCGCTGCCTGCGGAGTTTTTGCCCGCCGTCAAATTGCATGGCGTAAAAGGATTGGTCATTCGCAACTCATCCATGCTTGATGGCATCAAAGCACAATAAAAAATCTTACTGATTCCTACTATGATTCGAAAAACTGTCTCTCGAAGAATGGCCTGTTCGCTGCTGCTCGCGGCACTCGGTTCAGCGGCGCTGCTGACGAGTGGCGCCGAAAAGCCAACCCCGCACATTCGCGTGGCTTGTGTGGGCGACAGCATCACGGCGGGCTCGGGCATTATGAATTCCGCCATGGCCTATCCCGCCCAACTCGGGCGATTGTTGGGTGAACCCTGGCAGGTTCAAAACTTCGGTGTGAACGGCGCGACCCTGTTGAAACACGGGGACAAGCCGTATGATCAGCAGAAAGCTTATACGGCAGCCTTGGACTCCAAACCGGATGTGCTGCTCCTCATGTTGGGCACCAACGACAGCAAACCGCAGAACTGGGTGCACAAGGAGGATTTCGCAGCCGATTGCAGCGCTCTGCTCGATGCCTTCCGCAAAGTCAATCCCCGGATCCGCATTTATGTTTGCCTGCCCGTGCCGGCATTTCCTGGCAATTACAACATCCGCGATGAAGTGATTCGGAACGAAATCCTCCCGGTTCTCCGCATCGTGGCACAGGAAAAACAGGTGCCGATAATTGATTGTTATGCCGCGCTTAATGGGAAGTCGGATTTATTTCCCGACAAAGTCCACCCCAACGCCGAGGGCGCGGGAGTGATCGCCGAGACCGTGGCTTATGCCCTCACCGGAAAAAAGCCCGCACCCGCGTCTGCCGCAAAGTAGCTTTCAATGTTTCTTCAATTCGCCGTCCAACGCATAGGCTTTCTTTGACGAGGTGTTGAAACTGACCAGCTTCCCGGATTTATTCCTGGTTATGGCGTTTAAGTAAATCGAGACACATTGAAATGGCCCCCAACGCTCAACACGTCAGGGGCATGGAAACTCATCTATATCATACCGGCCAATTATTTGGCCGCAATCACCCAAACCAGCACAATGCCATGCGAGGCAACCGGGGCTTCGCTTGGAAAGCTTTGGCTGCTAACTTGAGATTACCGGGCAAAACGCGGCACCGCTTCGTGCATGAATAGGGAAATCCACTCTTTGGCGGCCGTCTGGTCCTGAGGCTGCCCGCCACGCAAGACAAGTGAACCGTCAGGCAATCCCACCAGTCGCGCCTTGCCAAACGTGGTGATAAGTCTTTCCGTTTTTGAACTGGTTAAGGTCAGCAATCTGTTTTTCATGCCGCCATCCTGCCTGCAGCAATGAGACAAATGCTGTCCAAGCCCTGATTAATTTTCCTCCCCCAGCCAATTTAGATGATTGGGTCTGGGGTTTCCGCCCGCACGGGTTTGCGGTCATCACCTACTTTCCCCGGCGGATGCCCCACCTCTATTCTTGGGCTTAATCGGTGGAATTTATTCAAAAGTTATGTACGAGTTTGCGAAAAGACGCACCGCCTTGGAAACGGATGGCCGGACCACTGACACGCCAGTTGCATGAATGATAACAACGAGTTGAACACGGAATTACTGACGGCCGAATCTTATGGCTTGGCCGGGATGGCAATTCCCAATGGCCAAAACCATCAGACACGTTCAGGCGCCAACCGGATGAATGACAGATCGCAAAGAGACCCTCAACCTGGCCGCAGTCCTGCGCCATTTGACGCCTGGTGTTTCATCGAAATACTCATGCGCCGCTGGCGCTTATTACTGCTCAGTGGTTTCCTGTTGGCTGCCCTGGCGGCACTGGGAGGCCTGATCGTTTGGAAACATACTTATACGGCGGTGGCGCAATTGCTCCGCTATGAGCCGATGGGTATCGATGAATTTTTCAAACCGCCCGCACTCACACCGGACACTTTTGCGGGCGTGTTGAAAGCGCCGGAATTATTGCAGCGCGTGGCCGCCAAGTCCCAGCCACCGGTTTCCGCCGAAGTGCTCGCCAAAAGCGTCTTCGTCAAACCGGACATTGATTCTGATCTGGTGAAAGTAGCCGTGAAGGGAAGAAATCCTCAAGGCGCCGTCAACCTGGCCAATCTGTATGCGGCGGAAGCCGTCGGCTTCATGAAGGATTTACAGCAACGCGCCGCGTCGGAAGTGAATCGGAATTATCTCAGCAACCAACTTGCGCAAATGAATCAGGATGTCAATGCGTTGCAGGATCAATTCAGAATTCTGCCTCACTCCGGGGCGGTGGCGGGCAAATTAACTCAGATCGGCGGCACGGTTTCCAATCTCACCCAGCAATTGCAGATGACGCCGCGGACATCCATCGTTACCGCGCGACTGACCGAAAAATTGCAAATTGCCTTGGAAGAGTTGAGTACTCTTACCCGGCGCTACACCGAGGCGCATCCGCTGGTACAGCAGCAGCGGGCGCAGATTGATGCACTCCGAACGGAAATTTCCGAATCCGCCACCAATACCACGCTCAACAATCTCAGCCCGGCCGGCCTGGCGGGCACCGGTCTGGGAGCCGCAGCCGGCACCGGATTCGATCCGGACTACGATATTATCCGGAACAAGCTTCTGGCGCTCGATGGCAGCCGCCAGCTTCTGGCGGATCGCCAGCGGGAGGCCCAGGCCTTGGCGGACAATCCGCCGGGAAATGTCCGGAATTTTGCGCCAGCGACAATCAAGGGCATCATTCGTGACCGGCGCTGGCTGAAAATTGGCATGATTTCCTTGTTCGGCGGAGTATTGGGCCTGGTGTTCGCCAGCGGCGGAGTGCTGCTGGTTGAGATCCTGGATGACCGTCTGAAAACGGTGGATGATATCAAACGCGTCACACGGCTGCCGGTGCTTGGTTCGCTGGGCGATCTCCATAAACAAGGGCCAGCCGCCCGCGAACGCTGGGCATTCCGCACCTGGACCATGTTGCAGGGGCGGCTCAGTCCCTCCTCCAATCATGGTTTGGTTTGCGGCATTACCTCTTCGCAAATGGGCGAAGGCCGCTCCACCTGGATTAATTTGTTGGCGGAAGCGGCGAGCCTGACCGGTTTTCGTGTCCTGACGATTGCGACGCGGCCGGTGGCCGACGGACCGGACGAACCCGAGCAGCTTCCCGATTATAAACCTGAGGAAAGCACGAGTTTGAGTGCCATCACCGCCAGCGTGTTGACTTCGCCATCGGAAGTCACTGATCAATTAACCGGGCCGAATCCTCAACCGATGGTTCATATTCCGCTGCCGGGATGGGTTTGGAATCTGGAACGACGCCTGCAATGGCAGGAGGCGTTGGAACAATGGCGCAAGATTGAGAATGTCGTCATCCTGGTGGAGCTTCCCCCAGCCTCAACACCGGAAGCGGTTTTGCTCGGACAGAACCTGCCCAACCTGATTTGGCTGGCCCGGAGCGGCAGCGCGGGCGCAGCCGAAACCCGCATGCAATTGGAAACCTTGCGTCACGCCCGCTGCCGGTTAGTGGGCGCGGTGCTGAATCATGAGCCCGCCACTCCGCTGAAAAGTCGTTTTCCACGCTGGCTTGGCTGCATGCTGCTTTGTCTGACGCTAAGCCTGTTCAGCGCGCACGCGCAGCAAACCACCAATGCACCGGCTGATGAATTCAACACGCCGACAACCCCCGCGCCTGCCTTTGCCGCCTCCACCAATGCCTCCCTCTTGCTCGTGAATCCTGCGCAACGCGGCGACTGGCAGAAGCGGCTCACTTTGGGCCCGGGTGACATTTTGAGTTTCTCACTTTATGGCCAGCCGGAGCTGAACAGCGTCGATGTCTTTGTGGGGCCGGATGGACGGGTTGGATTTCTTGAAGCCCAAAACATCCTCGCCGCCGGGCTCACGGTGGATGAATTACGCACCAACATGGACCGGGAACTCACCAAATATCGCCGCGCTCCACGGACGATGATCACTCCGGTCAATTATAAAAGCAAAAAGTACTACATGCTCGGCAAGGTGGTGGAACGCGGTGTCTATACACTCGATCACCCCATGACCATCATCGAGGCTGTGGCCCGCGCGCATGGATTGGAAACCGGTCTTTCCGATCGCAACACCCTTGATCTCGCCGATTTGCAAAAAAGTTTCCTCATGCGACGAGGACAACGCCTTCCGATCAACTTCGAAAAACTCTTTGAGCAGGGCGACCTCTCCCAAAACATTACGCTGGAGCCGGATGATTACCTGTACTTTCCAGCAGCCAGTTTGCAGGAAGTCTATGTGCTGGGCGAAGTGAACTTTCCCGGCGTGGTGCCTTATACCTCCGACCTGACGGTGGTCGGCGCACTGGCGGCACGCGGCGGATTTAATACCCGCGCCTACAAAACACGCGTGGCCGTCATTCGCGGATCCTTGAATCATCCCCAGACTTTCATTATCGATACCCCGGCGATTCTCGATGCGCGCGGACAGGACTTTCAACTCCAGAACAAGGACATCGTTTTTGTCAGCAGCCGTCCCTTCATTCGCGTGGAGGAATTGCTCGATCTGGCGGCAACAGCCTTCATCCAATCGGTCACCGCCGAGTGGACGGGCAAAAACATCGGCCCGGTCTTCACCCGCCCCATTTTCACGAGCCCATGAAAAATCACCTCATCCTTTGCTGGCTTGCCTTGCTGCTGTTTTTCCTGTTGGGCTGCCAGCATCCGGGACCGCGTTTTAATCCCTACGACTTTAACGCCCGGAGCGGCGCCGACCTGCAAACCGTCACCCTGACCAATCATCTCAACCCCGAATGGCTGCGGCCACCCACCCAACCCTTCGCGCTCGGACCGGGCGACCAGGTGGAAATTCAATTAATGGATGACATCACCTCCCGAACGGTGTGCGTGGTGGGACCCGATGGCAAAATTTATTTTAATTTGTTGCCGGGTTTGGATGTGTGGGGCTTGACCCTGCCCCAGACGCAGGCGCTCCTGCAAAAGGAGTTGGCCCAATTTTATCGCGATCAAGCCCGGGTTTCCCTGACTTTGCGTGGTGTCGCAAGCCGGCGTTATTGGTTGTTGGGACGGTTGCAGGTGCCGGGAGTCTATTACATGACCAACGCCCCCACTCTGTTGGAGGCCTTTGCTCAAGCCGGGGGAACATTAAGCCTGGCCGGACAGCGTGACCTTTCCATAAACAACTCCATCGACGATCAGGCAGATTTGAGCCGTTCTTTTATCGTTCGCCACGGACGGATGTTGCCCGTGGATTTTGAGCGACTGATCAATCAAGGCGACCTTTCACAGAATATTTACCTCGAACCGGACGACTTTGTTTATGTCCCGCCGCTGACCGCGCTGAATGTTTATGTGATGGGCGCGGTCGGCTTGCCGCGTGCGGTTCCCTATCAGGAAGGGCTCACAATGACCGCGGCGATCGCGAATACCGGCGGGCCGATCAGGGAGGCCTATCTCTCGCACGTGGCGGTGGTGCGCGGTTCCCTCAGCCAGCCGAAGATTGCGCTCATCGATTACCGGGATGTGGTGAGAGGCAAGGTGCCGGATGTCATCCTGCAGCCGCATGATATTGTTTATGTGCCGTTCGAACCGTACCGCTACCTGGTTAGATATGGCGATCTCATCATGAACACCTTCGTCAGTTCGGTGGCCATCAATGAGGGTATTCGCGCTGTTAGCGACAGTCACCAGGTGACTCAGACGGGCGTCTTCATCCCAGTGGGCAGCGGCGTCACAGTCACCGCGCCGCCCACGATCATTGGTCCTCCTGCCGGTCGCTAGCGACTCACCCCACTTCCATCATGCTCCCCTGCGTGCGGTGTTTCGTCATGCATTTTTTGTAGGCACAACACCGACGCCGCGCAAATCCGGATTCCCACAGGATTTAAGGTGCCCCGCCGATTTCTAATAACCCGCCGTTTGGCAGACTGGCGGGATGCGAAAAATTCAAAGTGCTCTGTTGGGTGTCCTGCTGTCGACCTTGGCTGTGCAAAACAGCCCGGCAGTCGAGGCCACCTGGGAATACGCGGTGCAAGTCAGCGCAAATGCTCAAACCTCACCGGCTCAAATCACCTTGAGCTGGCCCCAAGATACCACAATTACGCCAAGCAGTTACACGGTTTATCGCAAGTCCCTGGATGGAACCTCCTGGGGATCCGGTACCACGCTCCCCGGTACCGCCACCAGTTTTGTGGATAACAATGTTACCGTGGGCTCCGCCTATGAGTACCAAATTGTTAAAGTGACTTCCGCCTACACCGGCTACGGCTACATATATGCCGGACTCAATGCCCAGATGATTGAGTCCCGCGGAAAATTGGTGCTGCTGGTGGATAATACTTATGCCGCCGATCTCACCAATGAATTGGTTCGCCTTCAGCGAGACTTGATCGGCGATGGCTGGACCGTGCTCCGCCATGATGTATCCCGCACTGACACCGTGCCGAACATCAAGGCGTTGATCCAGTCGGATTACAACGCCGACCAGGCGAACGTCAAAGCGGTCTTCCTCTTTGGCCATGTTCCCGTGCCTTACTCGGGCGATATTGTTCCCGACGGCCACGTTCCCGGCCATCAAGGCGCCTGGCCGGCCGACGCTTATTACGGCGACATGAACGGCAACTGGACCGACAACTCGGTGAATGACACCGGGGCCGAGGATGCCAGAAACCATAATGTGCCGGGTGACGGCAAATTCGATCAATCAGTCATTCCTTCCACCGTCGAGTTGATGGTAGGTCGAGTTGATCTCGCGAACATGCCGGGCCGCCTCACCTGGGGTGGACCAGCGACGTTCCCCAGCGAAAGAGATTTGCTCCGCAATTATCTGAACAAGGATCATAAGTTCCGCGTCGGCCAAATGCCCATGCCCCGTCGCGGAATCGTTGGTGATTATTTCGGCATTCGCAATGGCGAATCATTTGCAGCCAGCGGTTGGCGCAACTTCGCCCCGTTCTTCGGCGCGAATAACATCACCTTCCTGCCCGATAAAGGGACCTGGATTCCCACGCTGCACAATGATGCTTACCTCTGGGCTTATGGTTGCGGAGCGGGCAGTCTTACCAGCATTGGTGGCATCGGCAATACCGGCCAATACAACGATGGCACCACGCCCGAAATGGTCGGTGCGGATGTGAAAGCGGTGTTCACACTGCTGTTCGGCAGTTGGTTCGGCGACTGGGATGCCGAGGACGACATCATGCGCGGAGTTCTGGCCTTGCCTACTTACGGCCTTACGTCCGCCTGGAGCGGCCGTCCCCACTGGTTCGTTCATCACATGGCCCTGGGTGAGCCAATCGGTTACAGCGCGCGCCTGACCCAAAACAATCACGACGGCGGCTTATACCAAAATCAAGTCAACCCTGCCGCCGGGCAGATTCATGTTGCGTTGATGGGTGATCCCACGTTGCGCATGCATCCCGTTGTTCCGGTGGGCAATCTCGCTGCGACGCGTAATTCCAGCGGTGTCAACTTGAACTGGTCCGCTTCCAGCGATTCAGTCGTGGGCTATCACGTCTATCGCGCCAGCAGCATGGCCGGGCCGTTCACGCGCCTGACCAGTTCACCGGTGAACGCGACCAGCTTTGTTGATGCGACTGGCACATCCGGCAGTTTCGTTTACATGGTGCGCGCGGTGAAATTGGAAACCAGCGGCAGTGGCACTTATTTCAATCCGAGCGAAGGCATGTTCATCAATGGCGATGGCTCGTCGATCGGCATCCTCCCGCCCCCAATCACCGGCACCAATACGCCCCCACCGGTGACCAACCCGCCACCACCCATTACGGTCACCAATACTCCGCCCCCTTCGGGCTCCGGCATGACCCTCTGGGTCGATGACACAACTCCGTCCGGCGCCGTGCTGGGCGGCTCTGGCGGCGACTCCTGGAACTGGGTCAGCAGCAACCCCGCTCCCTTCATGGGCACCAAGGCCCACCAGTCCAATATCGGTACGGGCATGCACCAGCATTATTTTGACTGGGCCGGAACACAACTGCACGTCAATGCCGGGGACACCCTCTTTGCCTACGTCTATCTCGATCCCGCCAACCCGCCCAGCGAAGTGATGATGGAGTGGAACGACGGCACCTGGGAACACCGCGCTTACTGGGGCGCCAACAACATCAACAACGGTGTCAACGGCACCGCCAGCCGCCGCTCCATGGGTGCCCTACCCGCCACCGGCCAGTGGGCGCCTTTGATTGTGCCTGCCAGCCAGGTCCGTCTGGAAGGCAGCACCCTGCGGGGCATGACCTTCACCCTCTTTGGCGGTCGCGCCACCTGGGATTATTCAGGCACCACCTCGGCGACTCTCACCAACACGCCGCCCCCGATCACCATCACCAACACTCCTCCGCCCGTGACCAATTCTCCCCCACCGGTGACCAACCCGCCACCACCCATTACGATCACCAATACTCCGCCCCCTTCGGGCTCCGGCACGACCCTTTGGCTCGATGACACGACTCCTTCCGGCGCCGTGCTGGGCGGCTTTGGCGGCGACTCCTGGAACTGGGTCAGCAGCAACCCCGCTCCCTTCATGGGCACCAAGGCCCACCAGTCCAATATCGGTGCGGGCATGCACCAGCATTACTTTGACTGGGCCGGAACACAACTGCACGTCAACGCGGGCGATACCCTCTTTACCTACATCTATTTGGATCCGGCCAACCTCCCCAGCGAAGTCATGATGGAATGGAATGACGGCACCTGGGACCATCGCGCTTACTGGGGCGCCAACAACATCAACAACGGCGTCAACGGCACCGCCAGCCGCCGTTTCATGGGGGCCCTGCCCGCCGCCGGCCAGTGGGCGCCTTTGATCGTGCCCGCCAGCCAGGTCAGTTTGGAAGGCAGCACCCTGCGGGGCATGACCTTCACCCTCTTTGGCGGTCGCGCCACCTGGGATTATTCAGGCACCACCTCGGCGACTCTCACCAACACGCCGCCCCCGATCACCATCACCAATACCCCGCCGCCCGTGACCAATTCTCCCCCACCGGTGACCAACCCGCCGCCACCCATTACGATCACCAATACGCCGCCCCCTATCATCATCACCAATAAGCCGCCAACCGGCACGGTGAGTTCAGTGGATGATACAACGTTGCGCATGCCCAAGCCGGGCGACAGCACCCTGCATGTTCTGTCCCCCAAATTGCTGGAGTTGGTGTTGATTAACACCGCGGCGCAAGGTTCATCCCAAGTCTCACAATGGAACTTCGTGAACTCCGGTTCATTCCAAGCCCCATCCGCTTCACAAATGACGGTCACAGTGGATGGTCAACCTGTCGCGATTCAATCGATGGGCTTCAAACGGCGGCCGCTGTCGGCACCGTTGAACAACTATGATCTCCGCATCGAGAATTGCCTGTACCTGCTGCTGGCTAGCCCGGTAACAGACAATCAAACCGTGGTGGTCAAGAATCCGGACGGCACTCTCTGGTCCTCCAGCACGCAATTCTCCGCTGCGGTGAACCCGTTGCGCTACAGTCCGGCCATTCATGTGAACCAGGAAGGTTATGTTCCTTCGCTGTCGAAGCAGGCCATGATCGGTTATTATCTGGGCAACCTGGGCGAAATGGTCATTCCGGCTTCCGCCGGCTTCGCCTTGGCTGACGCCGGCACGGGCGCAATAGTTTATCAAGGTGCGCTGACTCCCCGTCCGGATATCGGCTGGACTTATTCTCCGACGCCTTACCAGAACGTGTTGATGGCTGATTTCAGCGCCTTCAAAACTCCGGGTGAATACCAACTGGTTGTTCCCGGATACGGAGCATCATTGCCGTTCCTCATCAATGATGGGGTGGCGATGAGCTTTGCCCGCGCCTACGCGCTGGGGCTTTATGAACAGCGTTGCGGCACGGATAATGCCATGCCGTTCACGCGGTTTACCCACGCGGCCTGTCACGTCGCCCCGGCCAGTGTGCCTTCACCGCAATCGTCCTTCAATTTCACCTGGAATACGATTGCCGGGTATTCCGGCGGCAACTCCAGCCAGACTGCGCCCCAACTCAGGGATGAAGCCTCCCAGCTTTATCCCTTCGTGAACAAGGGAACGGTGGACGTTCATGGCGGACACCACGATGCGGGCGACTACAGCAAATATACCATCAACGTGGCGAGCCTGACCCACTACCTGATGTTCGCCGTGGATTCCTTCGCCGGCGTGGCCGCGCTGGATAACCTCGGCATTCCGGAAAGCGGTGACGGCATCAGCGACGTCATGCAGGAAGCCAAGTGGGAAGCGGATTATATCTGCCGCCTGCAGGACGCGGACGGCGGGTTCTACTTCATTGTCTATCCGCAGAACCGCGAATATGAATCCAACGTGACGCCGGATAACGGCGACCCACAAGTTGTCTGGCCAAAGAATACTGCATCCACCGCTGCCTCGGTGGCCGCTCTGGCCCAATGCGCTTCTTCGCCGGCGTTCAAGGCCAAATTTCCGGAAGCTGCCGCCCTCTATTTGCAGAAGGCAAAACTGGGCTGGACGTTCCTGATGAATGCCATTGCCAAATATGGCAAGGACGGCGCGTATCAAAAAATCACCTTCTACGGTGATGACTTCATGCACAATGATGAATTGGCCTGGGCCGCCACTGAAATGTATCTGGCGACTGGAGATGCCACGATTCATCAAAAACTGTTGTCGTGGTTTAACCCGACGGATCCAGCCACCTACCGTTGGGGCTGGGTGCACATGTATCAATGCTACGGCAACGCCATTCGCAGCTATGCCTTCGCCGTGAAGAGCGGCCGGGCGCAGGCGAGCCAACTCGATGCCACGTTCCTGTCCAAGTGCCAGAGCGAAATTGCGGCCGCCGCAAATGACGCGCTGACCTGGTCGAAACAAAGCGCCTATGGCACCGGCTTCCCGCAAGCCACCAAGGGAGTTCGCGCCGCGGGTTGGTACTTCTCGGACGATTCAGCGTTCGATATCACGGTGGGTTACCAGCTGAATCCGCGCGCGGATTACCTCGATGCCATCGTTGGCAACATGAACTATGAGGGCGGCTGCAATCCGGTGAACGTCACTTACGTGACCGGCCTGGGCTGGAAACGCCAACGGGAAGTTGTCTCCCAGGAGGCGGCGAATGATCGTCAGGTATTGCCGCCGACTGGCATTCCGATTGGCAACGTGCAGGACGGCTTCCCCTTCCTGTCGCTCTACCAGAGTCAACTCGGTGCGCTCTGCTTCCCATCGGATGGCGCCTCGACGGCACCTTATCCGTTCTATGACCGCTGGGGTGATACTTGGAATGTGAGCACGGAAATGGTGGGTCTTAACATGGCTCGTGGTTTGGGCAACCTAGCTGCACTCGCGGCGCTGACCCCGGCTAAATCGCAGGCGTATGTGGCCAAAGCCGGCACCATTAAGGTGCCCGCGACGATGCCTATCAATGTTCCGGTCACCGCCACTTTCCAAGCCCCCGCGGGAATGGATCTGAACGGCGCCCGCATTGTTTGGGAAGCGCGCGGTCAGGAACCCGCGTACGGCACCAGCTACACCTTCACGCCGACTCTTAACGGCGGCCAATGGGTGGAAGCGGAAGCGCAATGGCCCGATGGTCGTCGCGCGTTTGCCACCACCGATTCGTCGGCATTCAACAGCTTCGGAACGGTCACTGTGGCGGCAACAGATGCAACCGCATCCCGCACCACGCAAGATCCGGGCGTCTGGACCTTTACCCGCACGGGCGATACCAGTTCGCCGCTCACGGTGAACTTCCAGTTCGCCGGCTCGGCAGCAAAATGGACTGATTATCGCACGTTCGCGGGCGACATGCCGGAAACAATAATCATTCCAGCGGGCGCAACCACGGCAACCTTGACCATCCACGCCGTGGCCGGCACTACCTGGACGGGAACGGAGACAGCAATCCTGACCCTCACGGCGAATCCTGCCTATAACCTGGGAACGCCGCGTAACGCGACCATCACGCTCAACTAAACTTAGTCCCTGATCCATGATGGAAAGGCGGGCTTCGCAAGAAGCCCGCCTTTTTCATTTATTCGATGGTGGCAATTACTCAAAAGGCCACGCGAACACCGGCACGCAGCAAAGCCTGATCCCGAGTACCGTTCGCCAGGATCTTATCCAGCCAGATATAGCGGGCGTCACCAAAGACACCCAGGTTTCGATTGAAGCGGAATTCCAACCCGGCGCCCACATCCCCGAACCATTGATCGATGGGGTCAAACTTGCGACCGCCACCCGCGAAGACATAAGGAGCGGTTCTCAGCACCTCGATCGGAATGCGCGCAATTATATTGCCGCCAACATGATCAACAAAGTCACTCGCCCCGGTTTGGAAGCTCGTGTCCGCACCGATCCCCAAGTCACGGGTGAAGAAATAATTCATGCCCACGCCGCCGCCCCAGTGACCGTGGCGGATGTTGGTGTTTGGGAAGGATTTAAAACGACGTTCAGAAGCCAGGAAAGTGCCGAAAAGATCAACGTTTAATTCATTGGCGTTAAACAGTGGTTTATTTTTAATGTCCGTCTCCCAAGTAACCGTCTCGCCCCACCACTCCTTGGGATCGTTCCAAATATAGGTTTTCGGTGTGGTTCCGTCGGTGGTAGCGGTGGTGGTGGTGGTGGTGCCGTAGGCCGGACTTTGCGCCCTGGCTGCATTCGCGAGCAGCAACGTTGCGGTGGCAGTTAGCATCAATGATTTCATTTTCATAGTATTGAATTGTTGTCAGTTAAGGTCTCAGTTAAAGGGGCCTTATGGAGCTTTTGTGCCTCCCGCCGCAAAATGAACAAGCCGATCAAATGAAGTATCAAAACATCATCCGAGTGAAGCCTGTAGCACTATTCTCATATACGATTATAGGCCTGCACTGAGGAGCGACTATGGGGTGTTCAACCCAGTTGGCGCCGGCTGAAGAACCGACGGGTGAAAACAGCAAACGGACCGGCAGGAGGATGGTCGCGAGCGAAACACTTCAGAGCACGCGGGAAATATTCTCCCGTTCACTGCTGCGATCACGCCGGAGGGGGCGTCGTCCGGCGGCGAATCCCTGCACGAGCGGTCGCAACCGCCCCAGCAATCCCAAGCCGGACTGAAGTAGAAGTCGGGAAAGGAATCCACCCCGCTTTTTCTTCCGCGCCTGTTTGCGGGCAAACAGCAACGCCGCGAGCGGCGCAACGCCACCCACCAAACGAAAGGTGGTTTTCAGGAAATGGAGTTTCCGCTTGAGCAACGCCAGCGAATATTTAATATTGGCCGCTTCCAGGCGCAGGGTCTGGCGATACATCTCGCTCCGGGCGATTAAAAAACGCTTCCGTTCCTCCAAGTCTTTTACTTTAAGGATTCTAACCATTCACGGTCCTTTTTGACTTCCGCCACGGTGTCGGCAAACGGCAGGCTGGCGCTCTTGACGAGCGCCTTTAAATTGAGCAGCGCCAGAACCGCGCCCACCAGATAGAGCAGCGAAAATCCACCGGCGGCATAAACACGCAAATGTTCCGGAAACAGCAGAATAAGCGTGGCGGTGAACACCACCAAAAACATTAACGCCAAAAAGCAAACCGTCGCCCCCCAGATGATCATCTCAATGATCCGGTTTTTTTCCTCCTGGAGTTCCACCTGGATGAGCTCGCCCCGATTCTGCAGGGCCGACAAGCCGGTCAGCGCGAATTTTCGAATCAGCGTGGACAGTTCCGGGGGATGAGATTCACCATTGGTCATGCTTATTTGCGATTGATTAAGACGCCGATCAGAAGCCCGACTCCGAAAGCAATACCCAGCGATTGGTAAGGATGTTCACGGATTGCCCGGTCAGTGGCCCGGGCCCCGGCCACCGTGCGTTCCTGGAGCTTGCGCCCGGTATCCTTGGCCGTTTCCAGCGCGGCGGAAAGGCGGGCGCGGGCGGCCGTCCCTTTTTCACTCAACTCATCAGCGCCAGCCCGGAGTAATTCCTCGCCATCCTCCACCACCTCCCGCAAATCCTGAAGTAGTTTTTCGGTGGAATCCTGAACCTCATTTTCTGTTCTGCTTTCCATAGTTTTCCTTTTGCATTCCGAGGCTTGCGCGCCCAGCCTGATTTTTGCGCGTGCACCAATCTACTGCCTTTGTCACGATTGTTTAATGGGGTGTTTACCCAGATATGAACCTAGGAACCGGATGGCTTGGTATCGTCTCCGTGGATTTCCCCCCGCCAACCGCCGGTTTCCGTATCGCGCGATTGAATGAACTCCTTGAAACGCTCCAGGTCGCCTTCCAGCCGGCGCGTGACAATCTCCAGCGCATCGTCCACACGTTCCAAGGTGCCCTCCGGCTCATAATCCATCTTCAACGTGACCCGGGTGTGGTTGCCGTCCTTGGGCAGAAAATCAACCATGCCGCCGTTCCGGGTCCCGGTGGTGCTGCGCCAGGCTACGCGCCGATCCGGAACCTGCTCATAGATTTCCGCATCCCATTCTTTTTTCTTGCCCCCGATCTCGGCGACCCAATGCAGATGCCGGTTATCCAATTGCCGGACTTCTTCGACGCCTTCCATGAACTCGGGAAACTTTTCGAACTGCGTCCATTGATTGTAAACCTTGTCCACGGGAGCTTCCACTTCGATTGATTTCTCGACGCTTTCCATATGTTTTCCTTGATTTGACTGGTTTTGTCGCTGTCGGCCATTGCGACCCGGCTTGTAACCCGGGCGCGTCCAATGCACTCGCGTGGTTGGTGGCCAGGATTTTTTTCCGATCCTCCGAGGCTCCGCTCCGGGCCAGGTCCTGGAGTTGCTGCCCGCGGTAACGCTGGAGTGAATGCGTGGCCAGACTCTCCTGAAACAAATCGTGATTGATGGTTTGCGCGGCGGTGGCACCCTGCCCCGCCGCAATGATCATCTGACAATTGGCCGGCGTGACACAACCCGCCGCGTAGAGTCCCTTTACGGTGGTGCGCATGTCGAGATCAACCACCACCTGCCCCTCGGCATCCACGCGCGCGCCGAGACTGGTTGCCAATCCGTTAAAGTATATATCGCCACGCGTGGTGAAGACTGCGTCCACCTCCAATTCCAGACCTTTTGGAAACTTTAACGAACGAACCTCACAACCTTCCCTGCCCACGGCCACAATTCGCTCCTGATAAACCGGTATTTCATATTTCTTGATCCAACCGGCATGCTGCCGGTCCCAACGCGGTCGCTTGCCATCGGTCACAATGGCCACGCAGGCTGAATAGAACGTCATCGCCAGGGCATATTCCACGGCTTCATTCCCCCGGCCATAAATGGCGATGCGTTTGCCACGCACACGGAAGCCGTCGCAATCCTTGCAAAAGAACATGCTATGTCCGAGGCATTCGGGCACGCCGTCGATTTCCGCGGGTCGATGAAAAATTCCGTTGGCCAGTAGCAGCCGTCGAGCCGCATAGGAATGGGTCCGGCCACGCAATTTGAAAAGGTCCTGCTTTCGCTCCGCTTTTACGATTTCATCCCTAATGATCCCGACTCCGTAGCGACTGGCTTGCTCCTGGCCGCGCCGCAGCAATTCACTGCCAGCGATGCCCTCGGGAAAGCCAAGGTAATTCTCAACGTCCGGTTCCCAGCGGGCCATCGATTTGCCGGCATCGATCACAAACGCATTCCGTTCCGCACGCCCCAGGTAGATGGCCGCCGAAAGACCGGCAATGCCGCCGCCAATGATGATGATTTCCGCCGTTTGGTTTTTTAACATGAGATGGCTCACGCCCTAGGCGGATACAGTCTGCATCCCGAATCCGCTGTTTACGTTTGCTTCGTTGGATTTATGCGTGGAACAACAACTACCCGTTTGCGCCTCCCGCCCGCAGTGGGAGACGGTTCTTCATCAGCGCCTCAGTGGAAAATAGGGTTGCTTCCCATGGTACTGGCAGACAGTACTACTGCCGTTTTAGCGATTGCTTTCATAATTCCTGCCTTTCTGTGGTTGAGGGTTGCGGCTGTACAATCCGATTCATGTTCCACCCAATGTCCGCCGATGGACCGCACACTTCACGGAATCAACCAGTTTTCGAACCTTCAGGTATTCGTCTTTTTTCGGCGCGAGCGCTGCCTTACGGCAGGTCTGGCACTTTTCCCTTTACGATTTCCACGGAGAATGAGACTTCCTCCAACGCGCTGTGAATCTTGGTGACCGGGATAACCCGGTTGGTCAGCTTCGCCCTTTTGCCAATCGTCCCGCCCAATGCCGGCGTGATAAGTTTGACGGTCAGTGTTTTTCCCTGCCTCTTCCCAAATCCCTTCGGCAGCGTAATAGTGGTCCTGCCCTCGCAATCCAAATCTGTGAGCTGTTTCATGGTCCGGTCCCCTTTCTTCGCCACGGTGGGCGCTTTTTGGATTTTTCCATGTTACACCGGCCGGAGAAGCTGTTTGTGCATAAGCACGGTCCCCGCCGACATGGTCTGCGTGTTCACGCAGGCGTTTTTCGAGTTCGAGGTATCTACCTTCGTATTCCCAATCGGGTTCACCTGAGCCGGCCGGATCCGGGCCTTCCCGATGTCGATAACGAAACGATTGGATCCGGGAATCGGTTCCCCTGCCATCGACGCTTTGCCCGGCGCTGCTGACTGACTCAGATTTTGATTTAGCCATGGTTATCCTATGTCATCTTAAAAATTTTAATGCTCGTCCCGGGCTCCGGCTGCATCTTCCGGCGAGATTGGAGAAATCCCATTGGAGGATGCCGGAGTTTGATTGGTGGCCTCGCTGTAAATGCGGCTGGCTGAGTTGGGCGAGGCCGGCGTGGGGATATTTGACGTTGTATAGAACTGGTCCGAGTTAGGGGTCGATTCTCGCAATGGCCGCGACGAACGAACGTTGGTGTTGGATGTGGCTGGGGCCATGACTATTCCAGGCGGTGAAGATGTAAAAGTGCGGCCATTATTATTAAAACCTGTTTGCGCAGGCTGATCGGATGAACCACGTGCTGTGGGATATCCGGCTTCATTTGCGTTGTGAACACAGCCCGTCAAGGACACCATAAAAAACATAACCATGACCACGCACCTCATTTTCGGTTCGCGTAACATACCGCGTAATATTCAATTCAAGCTTAAGTCAGTGGCGGCGTGTTGCCATGGGGTATTCCCCACCTGGCCATGAGCAATGAATGAACGCATTACGCCCGAAAGTACGCTGCCACCGTCCTGCCGGTCATGGGTGTAAACCCAAGTTGTTGGCAGACTGAAGGCATCCGGACCCGCGTGGCGGAAATCCGGATGACCAGCTTGAGGATCAGGCGATGGGCTTGGTGCCGACGTTGCTTTCGATGATGCCCTTGGAGATGGCGTGGCGGGTAAGACCGGCGACATCGTGAATGTTCAACTTGTTCATCACTTGCTGCCGATGTTTCTCCACGGTCTTGATGCTGATGCACAATTCAGCGGCAATTTGTTTGTTCGCCTGGCCTTCGGCGATGAGTTGGAGCACTTCCGCCTCGCGCGAGGTAAGATAATCGGTCCGCTTCTTTACCGGCTGGCCGCTGACAAAAGCCTCCCGGCAATGGTCACGCAGGCGTTTGGCGATGGATGGACTGAAGAAGGCATTGCCTTTTTGGGCTTCGCGGATTGCCTTCAGCAGGTCATTGGCGGCGGTCTGCTTCACCAGATAGCCTGCTGCGCCTGCCTCAGTCAATTGCTGCACGTACTCATCGTCGCTGTAGGAAGAGAGAATCAACACCTTGGTGGCCGGCATCTGCTTCGTTATCTGGCGCGTGGCCTCCAAACCGTTCAACAGCGGCATGGCGATGTCCATCACCACCACATCCGGCAACAACTTCTTGGCCATCATCACGGCTTGGCGGCCGGTGTCCGCCTCACCCACAATTTCAATGTCTCCTTCCACGATCAACAATGCGCGCAAACCCTGACGAACCACGGTGTGGTCATCAGCCAACAAGACTTTGATTTTTTGCATAAAGTTCTCCAGTCAGTAAACCTAATATCAATTGCCTGCGGTTCAACCAAAAAAATAGTTTTCAACTCTGGCCGGCCGCATCGAGCTTGAAGGGAATAAACACGCAAACCCGGGTGCCTTTGCCGGGCGCGGATTCCACTTTGCAAGTGCCGTTGGCCAGGCGCACGCGCTCCTGAATGCCCAATAAACCGAGCCGTTTCTTGCCCGATACCCCGGCCTGCTGTTCCACCCGGAAGGAGCGGCCGTTGTCGCGGATTTCCATGTGAATGCCCTTGATCGATTTGCGGATGGCTAACCGCCCCTGCGAGGCCTGGGCGTGTTTGGCAATATTGGTCAGGCTTTCCTGCGCCACGCGATACAGCACCGTTTTTTGCTCGATCTCCAGTTTCTCCACTTCCCGCGCGGCTTCAAAAAGGATGCGCACGCCATTGCGTTCCGAAAAGCCCTTCACGAAAGAGCGCAATGTGGGAATCAGCCCCAAGTCATCCAGCATGGCCGGCCGCAACTCGCGCGAAAAGCTGTGCACCGCTTCCATGGTTTGCTCCAGCATGCTTTGGGCATCCGTAATTTTTTTCCGCAACTGGGCGCGGCTGCCCCAAATCGCTTTTTTTAACATGGCCAGGTTGACATTAACCGCCGTCAGCGCCTGGCCAACTTCATCATGCAATTCGCGGCTGATGCGTTTCCGTTCATCCTCCTGGATGGTCAGAATCTGGCTGGAGAGATAGCGCAGGTTCTCCTGCATCAGACGCGCCTGGTTGAATAAGGCGCGGTAATGCTCCTCACTCTCCCGCAGTTCGCGTTCCGCCCGTTTACGGTCGGTGATCTCGCGCTTCAGCTTCTGGTTGGCGGCGCCAAGTTGCCGGTTGCGGTCCTCCAGCGTTTCGTTGAGCTGGCAAAGCGAGCGGTTGGCATCCCGAAAACCGCGATGCGTAATCTCAAACGGAGAAAGGCTTTCCGTAAGAAAAGCCCCGGCGGTCTTCGCCATCTTGATGCTTTCCTGCGTGGAAGAAGTGCGGGGCAGCAACGTCAGAAGTACCTCTTCATGGATTTTGGCCATGTCGATCACACCCAAACCGTCCGCGATGGTCTTGCGACCCAGTTCGTACGCCTGATGCAAGGCACGTTCATTCCCGTGCGCGAGATACTTTTTTAACGCCGTCAGATACTGCTGGGATAAATGTCCGTTGGGATCATTCATGCCTGGCCCCCAAATAGCGGACGACCAGGACAAGCGCGTCGTCGTTTCCCTTGAAGTGCTCCCGCAAAATCTGGTCGGCAATTTGTTGCGCGGGACTTTCCCGTTTTACCTCGTTGATAAAGTCTCCGCCCACGCCATCCGTGGCAAAAATCAGCAGGTCATTTTCGTACAGCACGGTTTTTCGGGCGTGTAGAATGGGCAATTGATAGCCGACTACACCGCCATGCAGACGCAGGCGTTCAGTGGACGGCACCGCGGCCGCATCCGCCCGTAAGAGCAGACACTCGACATTGCCAATTCCCAACCAACTCATATTCGCGCGCATATCAATGGAGGCCAGCGATATCACCGCTCCGCGAGCCATCATCAGGCTGCGGTGGCAGCGCTTTATCAGCGATACAACCGATCCCGCCGCATATTTCTTGAGCACCGATACTGCGGTCTTGGCCGCCAGTGCCGCCTGATTGCCCTGGCCCAAGCCATCCACCACAGCCAGCAAAACGCCCTGGTTGAAGGCCTTTACCATATATGCATCTCCCGAAACGACTTGCCCGGGGCGTGGCCGCGCTGCGACGCCCCATTCCACCATTGCTAACGCACTAATCGTCCTGATTGCCAAGCGATCCTGCCCATTTCTTCATCGTAACGGTTGTGCCCTTCCCAACTTTGGATTGAATGTCAAATTCGTCCATCAGCCATTTTGCGCCCGGCAAACCTGCGCCTGACCGATTATTGCGCGTCGAATAACCGTACTGCATCGCCTGCGTCAGATTGGGAATACCCGGCCCCTGATCGCGGGCCACAATTTTAATGCCCCGTTTGGCCCCATGCTGAACTCCCGCCAGAATGATTTCCCCGCGGCGGGCGTATTCCACAATATTACGCGCCACCTCCGAAATTGCGGCAGCAATCAAAGTCACCTCGCTCCCCCCAAATCCCAGCTTGTGGGCCATCGCACGTCCCTGCTGCCGGGCGTTTACGATATCGAGCGACGAACTGATTTCGACTCGTGCGTCATTTGCCATTGCTTTCCATCTGACTGGTTCCCAAATCCAATGATACGAACTTCGCACTGGTTTCCCCCGCCTGGGTTCAAATGTCATCCCGCCGAAATCTGCATTTAACACCCCAAAAAAACTGCCGTCACTGGAGATGCTTTTCTGACCGTGTGCCAGACCTGTGCCGCAACCACGTTTATGTTTGACCCGGCATTTGAAACAGCTGCGAAATCGTTAATCGAATAATCCACTGTTTATGGGCCCATAAACATGGGGTGAAACCCTACTCGCATTAGTGAGTTTAATGGAAGAAGTTCAGCCGCCCTGAGTTCTGGCTGACTCAAACCAAACCATGTTTCAAATTATGCGAACTCTTTTTCTGCGCGTGCCGTTTTTTTTGCTGACACTTTTTGCGCTCACGAACGCGGGCGCGGCAGAACCGGAAATCAATCCGCTGGCGCTGCCGCGGCCGGGTGACCACTGGTTGCGCTGCCTCTCACCCACTGTCCTGGAACTCACCTTGATCACCACCAAGCCACCGGAACCAGCCCCGCCCAGCCAATGGGATTTTGGCAGCGAGGACCATCCGCTCCGGCTGCCGAAGGCGCAACAATTTGAAGTGTCAGTTGCGGGAAAGCATCCGGTCATAACGGCTATCGGCTTCAAGCGCAGGGTGTTATACGCGCCGCTCAAGCAACGGGACCTGCGCATTGGCAATTACCTATACCTGGTACTGGCAACACCGTTGCCCAATTTCGACCGGGTTGCCGTCAGCAATCTGGATGGAACACTTTGGCCGGCGGACATGACTTTCTCCGGGAGTCTGGATCCATTGCGCTGGAGCCCCGCAATCCACGAGAACCAAACGGGGTATCTGCCGGACTCATCAAAAATGGCAATGGTTGGATATTATCTGGGCACGCTCGGAGAACTGGATTGCGCGGGTGCCACCGCGGCGGAACCGATTTTCAAACTGATTGAAACGCGGACCGGACACGAAGTTTTCCAGGGACATCTCGTTACCAGACCGGACCGCGGATTTTCGTCGCCGAGTTATCAAAAAGTTTTGGCAGCGGATTTTACTGCATATAAAACACCAGGTGAGTACCGGCTGCTGGTGCCCGGACTGGGAGTTTCATTTCCGTTTCTTATCGATGAGGGGATCGCCGCCGCGTTCGCCCGCACTTATGCATTGGGTCTTTATCATCAGCGTTGCGGCACGAGCAACCTGATGCCGTTTACACGGTTCACACACGGCCCCTGTCACACGGCACCGGCGGAAATTCCCACGCCGGAGTCCGCCTTTAAGTTCACCTGGGAAACAATCGCCGACAAAACTGCGGATTTTACCAACAACCCGCGCCACACAGCGCGACAATTAAAGGATGAAAAGTCACAGCTTTATCCTTTGGTGAAGCACGGGGCGATTGACGTGGCGGGCGGGCATCATGACGCTGGAGATTACAGCCGTTACACGATTAACAGTGCGGCGTTGATTCATCATTTGATCCTGGCGGTGGATGTGTTTCCCGGCGTCGCCGCGCTGGATAATCTCGGCTTGCCGGAAAGTGAGGATGGCAAAAGCGATTTGTTGCAGGAAGCCAAATGGGAAGCGGATTTTCTGGCTAAGATGCAGGATGCGGATGGCGGATTCTATTTCCTGGTCTATCCACGGGAACGCGAATACGAATCCGATGTCACGCCCGACCATGGCGATCCGCAGGTCGTGTGGCCCAAGACAACAGCGGTCACGGCGGCGGCGGTGGCCGCACTGGCGCAATGTGCTTCTTCCCCGGAATTCAAGAAAGAGTTTCCCGAGGCAGCGGCGCTTTACCTAAAGCGGGCCAGGGCGGGATGGAATTTCCTGGAGCGGGCCATCGCAAAAAATGGCAAGGACGGCGCCTACCAGAAGATCACCCATTACGGCGATGAGTTCATGCATGATGATGAACTCGCCTGGGCGGCGTGTGAACTTTATTTGGCGACCGGCGAAGCAGGTTATCAGGAGAAATTAATCGCGTGGCTCAATCCTTCCGCCGAAACCCGCAAATGGGGATGGTGGCGATTGTATGAAGGTTATGGCTGCGCCATGCGCAGTTATGCGCTCGCCGCGCCCGCCGGCAAAATGAAGCGGGAGCAACTTAACCCGGCGCTGTTGGCACGTTGCGAGAATGAGATTATTGCCGCGGCGCATGACCAACTGAGGCGCGCCCAAGATAGCGCTTACGGCGCCAGCCTGCCGGAGGAAACCAAGCGCGCGCAAAGCGCCGGCTGGTATTTTTCCGGTGATGCCGCATTCGATCTGGCGGTGGCCTGCCAGTTGGACTATCCGGCACTGAATGATCCGCGCTTTAAATTCAAGGAGGCGATCTTCAGCAATCTCAATTATGAAGCGGGTTGTAATCCGGTGAATATTTGCTACCTGACCGGATTGGGTTGGCAACGGCCACGGGAAATCGTCCACCAATATGCGCAAAACAATCGCCGCACCCTGCCCCCCAGCGGGATTCCTGTGGGAAATATCCAGGACGGCTTCAGCTGGCTGGCGGTATTTGGCAAGGAGCTGGGCCGGCTCAGTTATCCATTGGATGGCGGCAACGGCGCGACGTATCCGTTTTATGATCGGTGGGGCGACAGCTTTAATCTGTGCACAGAATTTGTGATTGTGAATCAGGCGCGCAGCCTCGCTTATCTTGCCTGGCTGATGGCGCAAACACCGCTGAAAAACCAACACTGGAAATCCGCCGCCGGCCACATCATCGGCCTGCCCGCCATTTCGCCGCTCACCAGTGAGATCACGGTTAAGCTGGAAAGCCCAGGCCTGGACCTGAGCCGGGCCCGAATTGTCTGGGAGGCGAACGGACAGGAGCCGGGCTGGGGCAATAAATTCAAATTCAAGCCGGTCAATGTGGGTACACAATGGGTGGAAGCGGAGGCGCAGTTACCGGATGGACGGCGCGTCTTTGGCGTCGCCGACTTCAACGTGGCGGCGGGGGAAAACGGCCATATTATGAATTAAAGAGACGATTTGACGCAGTCCCCACACTGGTAGGGTCTGCTGTGGCTGCAATTTTGGGTCTTCACCCCTGTTGAGAACACAAACATAACCTCGTACGGTAGGGATGCCTTTTATGGAACTCAAGACCGGGTCGGAAAGGCCGGGCAATTGAATGAAACTTTGTTTTGTTCATGAACGGTTTGGCACCTTCGGGGGTGCTGAGGGAAATGTTCATCAGACCGCAAATGAGCTGAAATGCCGCGGCCATACAGTCGGGTTAATTCACGGGGCGGAGCATGGCCAGGACGCCGCTTTGCAGGAAACTTTCCATTCCTGCTTCAAGCTGGGCACAAAAAACAACCGCCAACGCGTGCAGGCCGCGTTGCGGGAATTTCATCCTGATCTGATTTATGTCCATAAGCTGGCGGATTTGGATGTCATGGAGGCATTGGTCGATTCAGCGGTGCCCAGCGTCCGCATGGTGCATGATCACGATGTTTATTGCATGCGGAGCTACAAGTATCATTATTTCAGCCGTCGGATCTGCACCCGCGCCCTCTCTCCTTATTGCATCTTCCCCTGCGGGGCTTCCCTGGCGCGGAATCATGGCCGCGGTTTTCCAGTGCGCTGGGTGAGTTACCGGGCAAAGAAACGAGAAATTCGCTTGAACCGGCAATTTCAGCGGCTGGTGGTCTATTCAGAATACTCGCGCGAAGAACTGCTCCGGAATGGATTTGATGCCGGGAAAATTGAAATTCACGTGCCGATTCACAGCGAGGCACAAACGGTTGCCGATAGCCGATCCAGCGACCGCAATCTAATCCTTTTTATGGGGCAGATTATTCGCGGCAAGGGAGTCGATGTGCTGCTCGAATCATTGGCAAAAATCAGCGTCCCCTTTGAATGCCTCATTCTGGGCGAGGGCAATCACCGGCCTTATTGCGAAAAACTTTGTCGCCGATTGGGACTCGACAATCGCGTTCGCTTTAAAGGGTTTGTGCCCCAGCATGAACTGAAGGGGTATTATGCCGACTCCAGCGTGTTTGCCATGAGTTCGGTCTGGCCGGAGCCATTCGGATTGGTCGGTCCCGAAGCCATGCGTTTTGGGTTGCCGGTGGTTGCGTTTGATGCGGGCGCCATCAAGGAATGGTTAAAGGATGGCTATAACGGGTTTTTGGTTCCCTGGATGGACCGCGCCGCGTTTGCCGCGCGATTGGAACAACTGCTGGTGGATAGGAGCCTCGGTCGCGAGATGGGCGAGCGCGGGCGGGAATGGGTAAACCGGCACCATATTTTTTCTAAATACATTGATAACCTGGAAACCATGTTTGCGCAGGTGATCGCGGAAGCGCCGCGCCCAGGAAACGTCTAAATATATTCAAGCACCTCCATTTATGAGCGAGACTGAAGTAAACACATTTCTCCTGCGGCGCTATGCCATGGCCACGCGGCCGCTGGGTCGCGGGCGGCTGCACCTGGAATCCCTTGGCCATCGTATTTATTGGCATTTCTGCACCAACGGCGCGGCCACGGTGAAGCGGAGTTTCGATGTCTTTGCCAGTTTTATCCTGCTGCTGGTTTTGAGCCCGCTCTTTCTCCTGATCGGCCTGCTGGTCAAACTGGAGGACCGCGGCCCGGTCTTCTTCGCCCAGACGCGCGTCGGCAAATTTGGGGAGGAGTTCAAGATGTTTAAAGTCCGCTCGATGTGTTTGGACGCCGAGGCCCGGCTGGCTCTGCTGGTGGCGCAAAATCGTCACGGCGAGGGCGTCACCTTTAAGATCAAGGATGACCCGCGCATCACCAGGGTGGGACGCTGGTTGAGAAAATTCTCACTGGATGAATTGCCGCAGCTCTACAATGTGCTGATCGGAGACATGTCGTTGGTGGGACCGCGCCCGCCGTTGCCGCGGGAAGTGCGCCGTTACACGCTATCGGATCATCGTCGCCTGGCGGCCAAACCGGGCATTACCTGCTTTTGGCAAATCAGCGGTCGGAGTGAGATTGATTTCAACGGCCAGGTGAAACTCGATGTCGCTTATATCGAAAGACAATGTTTTTGGGTGGATCTACAGATTTTGTTGAAGACATTACCGGCGGTCCTTTCCGGAAAGGGGGCATGTTAAATGAAGGCAATATTGATTTGTCCGGGGGAACGCCCGGCCGTGGCGGCCCTGAAGCAAACGTTGCCCTGGGCGCTGCTGCCGCTGTTTGGCAAAAACCTGCTGGAGTACTGGCTGGATCACCTCGCGCAATCCGGTGCCACCCAAATAATCGTTTTGACCTCCGAGCAACCGGAGTTGGTGCAGGCCGCGATTGGCAACGGCGCGCGTTGGGGGCTGAGCGTGGAAGTGGTGCTGGAAACGCGGGAGCCTACACCCGTCCTGGCGCGCAAGAAATATCGCGAGCGAATGGATGCGGATTGGCTGACGGAACCGGATGATGTAATCGTGGCGAATTGCTTCCCCGGTCTGCCGCAACATCAATTATTTAATGGCTATGCTGATTGGTTCGCCGCCCTGCAGGAGTTTCTGCCGCGTGCCGCCGGAGCCAATCGCATCGGAGTGCGAGAATTGAAACCGGGCGTCTGGGTGGGTCTGCGTTCGCGGATTGCCGCCAGCGCACGCCTCTGCGCACCGTGCTGGGTGGGAGAACAGGTTCGCATCGGCCCACGTTCCGTGGTGGGACCGATGAGCGTGGTGGAAGATCGCGCGCTGATCGAATCTGATTGCCATATCGCAGCCAGCGTGGTGGGTCCGCAGACCCTCGTGGGCAAGGGCACCGAGGTAATGGATTCGCTGGCGTGGGACAATAAATTATTGAACTGGAAGACGGGTTCGCTGGTGACCGTGCCGGATGCCTTTCTGCTGTGCGCCTTGGGTCGCCCGGCGCTGCCACGGAAAGCAACCAACTGGCTCACGCAACTGAACGCTTTTTATGCGCGGAACAAGGGGGATTGGCAGCTCTTCTGGAAAGATCTGCTGATGAACAAGGGAGGCTGAGCAATATAATTATGAAGATTCAACAACAAGGAGAAACTTTGTGCATTACCGGAATCAAGGAATTGGGACTGGCCAATTGCAATTCGTTTGGCGAAGAGGTGCGCCGGGCATTGCCGGAGGGAATCAAGGACATTGTCATTGACCTTTCAGAAACGAGTTACATGGACTGCAGCGGATTGGGCGCGCTGGTTGCCCTGGGCAAAACCGCGCGCCTCCAGAATGGCGAAGTGTCTGTGCGCCTGCTGAATCCCGCGCCAGCAGTGCGGCAAATTATCAACCTGACGAAGATGAGCTGGCTTTTTCCGGGTTTGACGGTTGCAGAGTCAGCGGCCACCCATTCAGCGCGCTTGCTGGCGGGCTATTTGGCGAGATCAATTTAGCGGCACCGGCGTGGTCAGCAAGTCGGCGAAGGAAATCACCTTGATTTCCGGATTCTCCGCGAGATAAGCGGCGGTGCAGTGCAACTGCCGGATAAAATCCTCATCAGGTTGACGCTCGGGAAAATATTCCCACCAGTGAGTCACAAGCACCGTCAAGGGCCGCGATTGCACGGCTCTTTTTACCTCTGCCAACATGCCCGCACGCGAACGTTGGGCGGAAAGCAGGCAGCCCGGATGGGCCAGGAGGTGGGTCTTGCCCACGCGCCAGTGATATTCACCGAGCATTTTCTTGCGGCAATAAGCGGGCCACCAGGCAAACGGCAGCCGCCGGCGTTCATACCAACCCGCGGAGATGACCGGGAAATATTCCGCAGTCGCAGCCAGGCTGGTGCGGGAGAACCGATCGTACGGCGCGACGAAGGCTTGTGGCCGGGGAAATCCTGCTTGCAACAAAAGCCGGGTTCCCAACTCGAGACGAAATATAATTGCCTCACGATCATCGCGATCAAACTCAAAGACGTCGTGGTGATAACCATGTTGCACGATGTTGAACCCGGTGTTCTGGAGCAGATAGCTGACCAAATTGGAATTGCCGCCAATCGGCAGCGTGCTGGATGCCCCCTTCGGCATGCCCATGAGATAGCCTTCCGGTCGCCCATCCGGAAAGACAGTCGTGGTCGAAACATTGGGAATGGTGGCGAGATTGACTGGCAAGCCACGATCCAGAAAAGGACGATATAACTTTTCCAAACACTCGATGGGTGTCAGGGCATTGGTATCATCATCGCGCAAAATGACGTAACGCATATTTTTTTTCGAGCAACCGTTCGTACAAGCGCTTCATCCGGCCGGCAAGGACATCGGTGTTGTATTCCGCCGCCACCAGTTCGGCCCCGCGAGCGGCCAGTTGTTCTTTCAGTCCGGGTTCGGACAAGGTGCGGTCGATGGCCGCGTGAAAGGAGGCCGGGTTTTCCAGATCATAGAGCCAGCCGTTGACTCCTTGTTTGATCAAGGCGGAGGCGCCCGAAGTGCGGCTGGAGATCACGGAAGTGCCCGCCGCCCACGCTTCCAATAAGACCAGACCGAACGTCTCCGAGACGGAGGAGAGAAGCACGGCATCGGCCAGTTGAAAGAGGCCAATCAACCGGGGATCACCGGGTGGCAAGCCGCCCGTCAGAATTACCCGATCCGCCAGGCCGAGTTCCCGCATGCGTTTGTGGATAAGGTAGCCATACTCCGCTTCCGTGCAGGCGCCTGCGAGCAGCAGGATGGTCCGCGGATGTTTCTGAAAAATCACCGGGGCCTGCTCAATCAACCACGCCTGATTTTTGATCGAATCAATACGGCCAACGGAAAGGAGCAGGCGCTGGCCCGTTAATTGCGGGAAGGCGGCTTGCGCGGCGGCGCGCTGGTCCTTTTGATATAACTCCATGGGCACACCGTGGGGTTGAACCATCACCTCTTTTTCTGGAAATTTTTCCTGCCACAAAGCGGCTTCCTTGGGATTACAAGTGACGATGGCGTCCGCGTCGTCGAGCAAACCGTGGGAATGAAAGAGCAGGCCGAACACCCTGCCCCATTCCCAGCCTCTCCGGATGGGATGATGGAAGCTTTGTTTGAGCTGCTCGGGCAAATCCAGCACACCGCCATGGATGGTCACCACGAGCGGAACCTGGCGACGCCGGGCAAAGGTCCGGCCCATGGCGCCAATCCGGCCCAAGGCATGGGCGTGAATAATGGAAACGTCCTTCTGCCGCCATAACAAAGGCAGCAAATCAAAGGACATGAGATTGCCGCCGACAGAAATGAGCTGGCGCTTTTCCTGCGCGGAAATACCCCAAATGGGAACAAACGCAGTGAACCGCTCCACCTGGCAACCGGCGGACTGCAAGGGATCAACGGTCGAGTCGTTGCTTTTGATGCGTGGACAAAAGACAATGGAAGTAACGCCCTGCCGGCGCAAACCCTCGAACAATCTTTGAATGGCCGTTTCGGTCCCGCCCCATTCCGCGGGATTATACTTTCGCAACAAATGGACGGTGCGCATGGTTTAATTACTCTCCAGATTAATCTTTCCGAATTCCGGCAGACTAAGATCGGAATCCTCCTCCCAGTCAGTGTCGGCCACAATTTGACGCCGTCGTTGACGCTTAAGCCAATAGAGGCTGGCGAGCGCGCCTAGAATAATATTGAACGTAAAGAAGATCGGTGTTTGGCGGTAAACCCATTCGGTCAGGCTTTGCAAAAAAATTCCCCACGTGGCAAAAAAGAAGCCGACGCCCATCCGGTGCAGAGGTTCCGACACGCGCGGCCAGAGGAAGGAGATGCCCATTTGAAACCAGCGGAGCCAGAGCAGCGTGAAGAGGCAGAAGCCGGGCAGACCCAATTCGCCGACGACGAGCGCGCCGAGATTGTGCGCGGGCGCGGCCTGGGCGGCATCAATGTTGCGGCCCGGAGGCACCTTGTCACTGGGCCATCGCTCCGTGCCGATGTAAGGAACGAAATGCCAGCCGAGTTGCGGCCCGTATTCATTGCTCACCCAATAGGACCAATTGTTGAGTCCGACACCGAAAAGCCGGTCGGCGGCAATCGCTTTCGCGAGGCGCAGGTAATAGCCGCGCCCCTGCCCTTTGCCGCTGTATTCCTGGTCCATGGAGGCTTCGTTGTAGCGTTCTGCCAGGGTATGCCAGGCCTTGAAAAAAACACCAGCCGTGATCAAAACCACCAGCAGCGTAATCCCGATTTTTTTCACGGTGATTTTGAGCGAAACGCAGGCGATGGTGGCGCCCAACATGACCGCTCCCATCGTGACCACGCCGGTGCGCGAGATGGTGAGCACTTCCGCCACTCCGCCTGCCAACATGGCCGTACTGGCCGCAAGCTTCACATATATTGGAAAATCCGAGGTGACCACCGCGACGAAAATCGGCAACACCATGCACAAATACATGGAGAGACTATTGGGGTCGCCAATGATCCCGGTCACACGGTGGATGCCTTGGAAGTAACGTTGATACAGAGCCAGGGCTCCCTGCCAGCAAACGGCGCAGGCGAGCGCGATGACCAGGAGACGCAGTTCTCTTTCGCTACGGATGAACAGGGCCGCCGCCAGAAAAACAAAGATGCCGCGCAACATCTTGGACAGCTCAAAAAGACCAAATAGTTGCGGGTCTGAAATTGAGACTGAAATGCAGGCGTAGCAAAAAAAAAGCAGCAGACCGCCAAGGCCGGCCGGCCAGTACCAGCGTGATTGGCCGGGATGCGGACGCAACAATGAACTAAACAGAATGCTCAGCGCAAGGATGTCCATGGAGGAAACTTCAAAGCCCCGGGTGGTGCCGCGATACCATTCGCGGCTGACAAAGTTGACATCCAGGCGCTGGGTCATGACGGTCAGCACGACCAGCGCAAAAAAGAAAAGGTCGCGCAGCCGACGGGAGACGCTGGTCACGAGAATGCCGCAAAGAATCGCGGCGGGTATGACGGTCAAGCCCAGGAGATTTTTAAATTCAGACATAGACTTTGCAAAACAAGGAAACGATGGCCGGTGATGCCGAAATCATTTTCACGGGTTGGCCCCGGATGATTTCGCGTGCGGCCAATATTGCGTCTGTCCAGCTTTGAGAAACGTGTGCGCCATGAAGCAGGAGACCATGGAGACGAAGAAGCCGGCCACGGCGGCGGGCAGGAAGATTATCTTCCGGACTCCGTGCAGACGGGTTAACCGCTTGAAACGGAAGCCGGCGAGGCCCGGAATCAGCCGCCAAAAGAACCGGGTGCGGCGAAGATGATCGCTGATCAGGCGTTTGAGCCAAAATGGGTCGGTGTCCTCCTTCTCCTGCAATGTGCGGGCCAGATCGAGACGTTCCGGCAAGGTTAGTGTTTTCAAATAATCATCCACCAGAATATGAACGATGGCTTGGCCAATCATCTGGCGTTTTTGATTTTTAAGAATTGCCCGGATGGAAGTATAAGCCTCGAAAGTATGAGAGGCGCCCTGCGCCAGGAGGATCCGGCCGGGAATGACCTGCCGGGTCAGAAAATCAGTGCAGACAATGGCCTTGATGAAGCCGTCCTCGCACGCGGCCAGGTCTTTGGGCAGATAAATCCGGCGGGCCACTTCGGACCGGATGCAATAGAGCTGGCCACATAACTGTGCTTCACCCACCTGCGTCATCTGTGAGGCAACCAGTGAAAGCCGCTCCAGGAGTGATTTATTTTGCTTGGTTGAAATGTGTTTGCACGGCAGGTCGGTGGCGACACACGCGGCGGGATTGCGTTCCAGCGTTTCGACCATGTTTGCAAGCGTGTCGCGGTTATCAATCAGGATATCCGCGTCCATCAAAATCAAGCAGCGGGCTTCCGGCGCCGAAAGGCTGTGGACGAAGAGATTCCAGGCATTGATTTTGCCACGCTCGCGGATGTCCAGGGAGCGACAGACGAACGCTTGCGGAAAGGGATGCCGGGCGGCTTGTTCCTGAAAGATTGCGCCCGCGATTTGTGCGGTCCGGTCGGTGCAACCGTTCGCGAGACAAATAATTTCGCACTGGAGATTGCGGCGATCCAACGCCTCGAACAAGGATTGCGCGAACAAGGATTCCAGCGCGCGCCGGATATTTTTTTCCTCGTTCCAGGCGATAATCCCGATGGAGAGGTGGACACCGCGGCCGGAATCGGTTTCAGTACTGGCTTTTGCTTCAGTCATGATGTGCCTGTTGCTGCTTCTGCCTGATTTTCCACCGGTTTGACCGCTTTTTACAGTGGGTGAAAGACCCCGAAACACAAAGCGGCGAGACCTGAGATGCTTGGGGTGGAAACCCTATTTCCCGAGACTGTGCAATCCCATAGCATTGGAAATATGGTGGCGAGGACTGCGCGACGGGCGTCCCGGCAGTTGAAGATCGCGAGCCTGAACCGGCTGATCATCACGCAAGGATTCGGAGACAAGGCATGGCTTGTCGTGAAAGGCCGGTTTGATGAAGAATATTTTATTGCTCCCGGGTTTGCTGGTGCTGGCGGCCTTGACGGCAAGTGCGGAACAGCCACCCGCTGCGGGGCACGCTTCCTGGTATGGGGAGGATCATCGCGGCAAACTCATGGCCAATGGCAAGCCGTTTGACCCGGATAAATTGACCGCGGCTTCCTGGTTTTATCCACTCGGCACCAAGGTCCAAGTCATACTCCAGGAAGAGACAGCCGCGTTGCCGCCCAAATCACCGCACACCGTCCTGGTGGTTATCACGGATCGCGGTCCGGCCAGGAGACTGGTCAATCAGGGCCGCATCATTGACCTCAGCCAGGCCGCGTTCAAAGAACTGGCGGCGCCGGAACTGGGGCTAATCCCGGTGGAAGTGCGGCTGGTTCCCTGAGGGCGGAGATTATTGCCGAGCGTAGCGTCCCATCAAGGTCGCTTGATCCAGGACATGGCCCTTCATCTGGTTCTCCAACTCCTCCGATTTGGCGCCGCGGGACAGGCTCAACACCGTATCCAACGCGTAAACATTGAAGAAATAATGGTGCTCGCCGGAAGGCGGCTTTGGTCCGCCATATTCGAGCTGGCCAAAATCGTTGCGTCCTTGGGTGGCGATGACCGGCACGCTGTTCTCTTTGATATCCGTGGTGCGCGGGTTCATGTTGAACAAGACCCAATGATGGAACACGCCACTCGGCGCATCGGGGTCTTCCACCATCAAAGCCAGGCTTTTGGCATTGTCGGGAACTTCCTCAAGATGCAGCGGCGGGCTGATGTTGGCATCGTCCGCTGTGTATTTGCGTGGGATGGTATCGTTCTCCTTAAAAACGGGGCTGGTTACTTTCATAAACTCCTTTGCTTTATTTAGATTGGAACCTTTATCCCAATTAAAAGAACCTCGTTCGGAAAAAATGCCGAGTCAAGGGCTACCTTCGCGGGCGGGACAGCCGTTCACGGGGATTGGAAAGTCCTCAATCGAGGACTATTCCTCGTCGCCGTCTGTATCCTGAGGCGGTTCCGGTTCCGGATCGGAAGCACGGAGATTGGATGCCGGAACGGGGCGCGGATTAGGATTACCCCGCTGCCGGGGATATGAAGGTTCCCGATGCAGGCCGTGCAAAGCTTCCCGGAGCTTTTCAATTTCATCTTCTGAGGCGGTTTTTTCACGTTCGGCTTGATCGAGGAGACGCAGTACTTCCTGGATTTCGTCCAAAGCTTTTCTTAGTTCGGCTCGAATATGGATAACTTCTTCGATGGCCTTGCGAATGGCTGAGGATGAGGCAGATCTGCCGCCTTCTTCGGGTGGGCGGGATTGGGGTTCGGAACGTTGGTCCCGTTCACCACGACTTTCTTGAGGTCCGCGACTTTCTTGAGGTCCGCGATTCTCCTGGGGGCCACGGATGTCGCGGTCACCACCCCGGTCACCACCGCCGCCACCCCGTCCGCCCCTGCCCCGGTAACGGGGCCGGCGACCACCGCCGCCACCGCTTGGGCGACGTCGATCCTGAGGTTCGCCCGAACCCGCAGGAGCAGGTTGAGCTTCACTGGTTTTTACCGGATTTTCTGCTGATTCCTCTGCATTCATTGTTTATCTATACGCCAACTTGTGCCCGTCCCGTCTTAAAAGCAATCGAATAAACACCCATTCAGCAAATAGTCGAGGCCAAACATTCTGGCTTGCCCCGGCGCAAAAACTTGCCATATTGGTTCTCGCGACGAATACCTCGCAAGAGGATTTGACGTTGCCATTGGTTGGATGGGGTCGTAGCTCAGTTGGTAGAGCGTCTCGTTCGCAATGAGAAGGTCAGGGGTTCGACTCCCCTCGGCTCCACCATTCAATCAATGCAAGGGTTTCCCCGCATTTAAAAAGCCTTATTTCCCTGCTTTGTTTTCTATTGCACTACGGAATATATACATGTATATACCTTATCAGTGCACAATCAACACGGCAACAAAGCGGCAACACTTGGAGGCGCAAACCGCATGAAGGTTCTCCCCTGCAAGGTTCGCGGTGAGCAACGCTGGAAGATCGAGTTAGGCGGTGCCACTGGAAAACGGAAGCGGCAGTTTTTCAAAGACGAGGGCGAGGCGCAGCAAGCCCTAGACGCCGCGCTCAAGGACCAGTCTGATGTTGGACGCGCCTGGGAAGTCCTCACAGCGCGGGAAAAAGCCAACGTGATGCCACACCTCAAGGCCATCACAGAAGCCGGAATGACACTTGAGAAGGTTTGGGCAATAGCGCAGTCAATCCCAAACGCCCCCAAGTCCGGCTGCACTCTCAAAACAGCCGTAAAGGAACTTCTGGACGCCAAGCAAGAGGCAAATTGCCGCCCGAAATACATTGCCAACCTGAAATGGTATCTCGGCCTTTTCATCCGTGGCCGCGAGCAACTGGACGTGATGAGCATTGGCGAAGCGGAGTTAAACGAATGGTTCAAAAGCCGCAAGGAGGCTCCCCGGTCGAAGCGCGGCCACATTGGTTTGCTCTCGGCTCTGTTCGCGCATTGCTGGCGGAAGCGTTACGTCGCGGAGAATCCCGTTCAACGACTCGAAACCGTTCGCATTGATCGGAGCGTTCCGGCTGTGCTCACCTTCCCACAATGTCGCAAAGCGATGGACTGGGCAGTTGCCAAGAAACCCAATTTCCTTGGCTGGCTCACGCTCGCCCTCTTTTGCGGACTGCGCCCCGATGCCGAATGCGACTATATTGACTGGTCCATGATTAACCTGAAGCACAGCCGCATTGTCATAAGCAAAAGCAAACTTCGCCACGTCCCTCACAGAATAATTGACCTCTCATTTTGCCCGCCCGCTCTTGAATGGCTCCGTGTCGCAAAGAAAAAGAAATCACCGCTACCGCTCACGAAGATAACCCGCCGCCGCTACATGCGGGCATTGCGCGACTACCTGAAGCTTGAGAAATGGACTCAGGATTTAACCCGCCACACCGCCGCGAGCAACCTACTGGCCTTCCACCAGGACGCCGGGAAGGTCGCCGCATTCCTTGGCAACAGCGCGGGCGTTTTGTTACGAGACTACAAGGCTTTGATCTTCAAAGAGGACGCCGCTAAGTTCATGGAGTTGATGCCAAAGAAGGTAAAAACATCCGTAAACTAATTTAGAAAAGATTATTTCCTCTCTCGTTTCGGTGGGATGTCCAGACCATAGCACACCGCCCCCCGCGACTGCAAATTTATTATGGCCGTTCCACGAAAGCAAAATCCTGAAACAGAATGTTCATAACATCGCTGGTCGTCATACCGCCCAAGGCAGCGTAGGCGCGGAACTCTTGGAACTTTACCGGCTCAACATTGGTCGCGGACAAATCAACCGGGGAAACATCATAGACGCACATTAATGCGTGGATAGCTGGCGCGGTATTGACATCCGTGTAAGTTGACCAATCAGACCAGGTATGAACCGACCCGTCGAATGTGTTTATCGAAAGGCTGTAGCGCGAGGACCAATTAATAGCCGCGCCCGGTGTCTGACACGTCAATTTTAACAACCCCAAAGCCTGCGAACTAAAATGGGTAAAATCCCCATCCCAAGCAACCATATCCTGCCCGTTGAACGAAAATACCGGCGTCATCACCTTTGCCCCCGCCCCGGTCGCTGTGATCGTAACAACGTGCTCCGTCTTCAGCCCGGTCGCATCGAAGGCCCGCAAGGTCAAAAAGTAAGTGCCAGCGGTTTCGATGAAAACATGCGTGTCGAATGCCGCTCCCGGTGCCGAAGTAAAAACCGATTCGGTAATGAGCCGCGCCGTTGTCTGCGTGCTCTTGCGAAGCAAAATCTGAAAGTCAATCAGGTCAGAGTCAGCGTCTGCCCAGCTACCCGTAACCGCTACCGATGCCGGATACGTTGGACTCGTCAGCGTGACAGCATCCGTAGCCGGTGCCGTCAAGGTCAGGTTTGGCGCACTCGCCTTCTTCAACGGGAAATGGAACGCATTGGAAGTGCAGTCAGAGAGCAACCGCGTCCCCAGGTAGGTAAATGGTGCCAGCCTGAAGTATCCAAAGTCCGGCGTCGTGCCCGCGATTCGATTTGCCCGAATGTCCGCAAACTTCGCATGGATGAAAGGAGCCGCCACAGCCCGCGCAATAATCCAAACCTCCGTTGACGCCGCCGCGAACGCCTTCGCCGTCGTATTCTTTCGACCGCGCAACGCCGTCAAATTATAATTGCTGCCACTCACTAGGGTCTGTGCGCTGATGCTCGCGATCTCCACCACGGCATAGCCGCTGCCATCCTCCGAAACCTGCCCCGCGAAACCGCCGCCCGTTTCATACTTGATTAAGAAGCACAGCAAAGTGTCATCGCTCGCCGGGATGTCTCCGGGCTGATCTGCGAACCGTTCCGAATCCACTTGCGCGGGCACGTCAATTCCAATCGTAGCGGTCGTGCTGGTAATGTCCGCGTGAAGCGTTGCGCGAACCGCGAAATTCGACATCGTCCCCAGGTTGTTAAACGTCCCCGCCGTATCCGTGTCAAAGTAAAGATTGAAGCCGGTAATCAGGTTCGTCGGCCTCTCTGCCAGCACGACAACCGCGCCGTCTTCGCCCGTCAAAGAAAAATTCCCTTCCACAATTCTCAAGTGGGCAATCGCCGGAACATCGTCTTGCGTCAACACGACCGGCGCAGTTGGATTAGTCCACGGAATCGGCGTCAAAGTATTATCCGCGAGAATGGAAAACTTGATCGGTCCGCTCTTGGGCGTCGTCTTCTGCGTGACTCTGAAAAACTGGTAAAGCGATGCCCCACCCGGTTCAAGGTCGATGTCCAGCAACACATAATCGCCCGCCTTAATCGCCCTGCCTTTCTCGCGCCGGACAACTATGTCCCCTGTCAATTGGGGACGCCCAATCACGCGCAAAGACTCCTGACCGTGCGCTATAGCTTGCGCCCTGCGCGTAATCCATGGCCGGTCAATATCCATGGAGCGCACGTCACCCAACACACGGAAGGCGCGAGGGTCATCGGCGCGTTCGCTGACTGTCTGATAACCGTAACCCCTGTCGTTAAATCTCACCACCGCCCTTGTCTTAACTGAATCCCAGCCGGTCCCCTTGAACTTCGGACGCTCCGTGAAATCGTCAACCGTTAACGTCGTATAACTCCCCGGCGTCGTGCCGTGGTTATAAATCCCCGTCTCGATCAAGCCGGTCGTGGAATTGAGCCGCAGAAAATTGTCCGTCATCCCCATGATGCGATCAAAGAAACTGCGAATCGTTTCCTGCGTGTCAACCAGCACGGAACCAGAGCAAAGGTTCGTCTTCGCCTGAAGCGCATCGGTAGCCGTCTGGAAGCTCGTCGCGTCGATTGCGCCCGCGTCCAGGCCAATCATGTTCAAGTCCGTCAAAGCCTCGCATTGCACCGCCGCAAGGTCCGCCTGCCCATCGGTCAAAGCCGCCCCTGCCCCGCTCACTATCGTTTGGTTAGGACTGCGCCGAACAACCACTTCCACGTTTGGAGCACTCTGCTTCTCGCGGCCAAACAGGAAATCTATCAGCACAATGTAAGCGATGCCCTTATAATCTGGATGCTGCTCGCCGTAGTTGTTATAAGCCGCCTGCAAATTATGGTCCACGGTCTGCGCCTGTGTGCCCCAATAAAATCTAGCCAGCCCCCAGTTGTGAATCGAAATGTCGTCAAACGGACTGCCCCCGCGTGGAAAAGAATATTCCGCCCAATAGGTGGGATTCTCCGGTTGGTTTGCGAAGCTCGCCACATGGGTCACTTGGGCAACATAGGTGATGGAATTAAACATCCACAGTTCACCCGCCACAACACTCGAACCCACCGCCCAAATTTTACCCAGCGGCCAAACCTCCTGCCCGTCGATAATGATTGCAATCAGCGCGTCAACCGGCCCTGTGCAGATGGCCCCGGCAATCGTGCCGAAGTAATCATACGTCTTCTGCCCGCCGCCGCCTGATTTTCCCATGCTCATTACTTCTTCCCTCCCGTTTTCGCTTCAACCGCTCGCTGGTTATAAACCCGGCACATCCAGTTCACCGCGATCTTGCGCGTCCCGGCCACGAAAGCGACGGGTATAGCCTGCTGATTCGTGGAAAGTTGCTGCCCTTGAATCCCGGCAGCAGCGGGCGCGGGCGCGGGTGTTGACGTTCCAAAGCTCATATCAATGGCCTCCAAACTTTGTTGATGCGACTCATGTAAGTGGCGTCATCCAGTCGGCTTAACTTGACCCCCTCGCCGCGAAAGCAATGGATGAATTTGTTTTCCTGTAAAGCAATTCCCAGGTGATGAACACACCCGCCGATTTTAAAACCAATCAAGTCACCCGGAGCAATTTTTTCAAGCGGGTAATCCAGAACGCGCATCGCGCCCCGGCCCTCAAGCTCGCCCTCTATCCAATTCGCAATGATGCTTTCTTTGTTCGCGTTGCCCCAATCCATCGGACCTTCCGGCACAACGAAACCCGGCATGAAAACTCCGCATTCAATGTAAATCATACCCACCAGCTTTTGACACGAAACCCCATCGCCCTTGACGCTCGCATTCGGCATGAATGGTGTGCCGCGCCATGAATGCGCGATTATCTGCAAAGCGTCGATTCGTTCCGGCGAGTTGAAGTATTCCATGCTCACGTTTTATCCGCCTCCCCGTCCTTAGCGTTGTTCATGTTGCAACAATAAAGACACTTCGCGAGCCATTGCTGAGACTTTTCTAAAACCTTGATTGGGTCTGCGCCGTTGCGAATGCCTTCCATGGCTAGATCAATTTCCGCCTTGCAACTGCGAATGGTGTCGAAGGAGCCGGACTGATAATCAGACCCGGCAAAAACCTTTTTAGATTCTTCCTTCCAAGTGATGTCAGGATAAGTTTCAGGCATATTATTTCTTCCCTCCCTGTCCCGCGTTTTGATTCACCTTGATTGCGGACGGGTTGCCAATCGGCATAAAAGGAAAGCTGCCAAAGTTCGCGTAGTTGTTGAACTTGTTGGTGCATGTCACCCCCTGCCCGTCGCAACCAGGATGAAAGCTCACCACGTCACCAACACCCGGAGCCGTGGCAAACGCCGTGGAGAGCGACAGCGTCAACGCGCCCGCTACCGCCGCCGTGCTGTCTGAAATCATTCGATACTGCGCGGCAGACCCGCCGCCAAAGTAAAGGAAGCCCGCGCCGAAATAATGCGCCGTCAACGTGACGCCCGCGCCGGACACCCGCGCAACGCCCGTCAAAGACAACGCCAGTGTAGCAGGGTTATAAGCCGCAACGGTCCCCTGCCATTTCCAATCCGCGAGCAACAGCCCGCAAGCAGGCTCGAATAAAACCCAGTTGCATCCGGTCTGTAGCAGCCTGCGCGGAATTTGCTTGTCAAAGATTGCGCTCAAGCTCCGCGCCGTGCCAGTGATGAACGGCCCTTCCGATTCACACGGCCCAATCTCCCCGGCAAACAATGACCGCAGATTAATGGCCGTGTTCCCGCTCACGTCCGCCTCGTAAATGTTCACCAGCAAAGGCCATTCAAGTTGGAACGGAATCGAAAGCGACATCGGATTGCCCGCAAAGTTGCGCGAGCGAATCGCCACAGATTGCCGGTCCAGTATTGCCGTCTCTATGATGTCGTCATTCTCAAACGGCCCGGTTGCGTAGGTATGCCCGCCGTTGGTCAAGTTGCGTTCAAAGTCCGTGAAATACCAAAACTGTGTTGCGCCCGGATAGTTCACCGTGAACCTGTAAAGGTAAGCGCAGGCTGGAAGCGGTCCCATCGTCGTTCCGATAGTCTCCCCACCCACCGCCGCAACTTCCCATGGCACCTCTCGAAACTTTACCTGCGCGGTCGCAAGGTCCGCATTCTCCCAAACAATCGTGATCGCGGGCGAGTCGAACCGTGCCAGCACCAATGATTCAAGCCGGGTCTGCGCGGCAGTAAACGCCGTCCCAATCGCCCCCGGCAAAGTCCACACCGCCCCCGCAATGCCTGTCACCTTAACCGGGACGCGATTGCTTAAATCATCAAGAACTATAAACGAGTTTACGGATAGCGCGTCCCCGGTATCCACCGTCAACGTGGTATCCGTATTCAGCACGTCCGCCGTTAATCGCGCTTCCGACAATGAAGCTGGCAACCAAAAGTTTTCTTGCGCCCCCAGCATGTCCAAAAAGAACCGTATCAAGTTCCATGGGTCGCCATTGCTCAACGTGAAACTCTGCGCCATCGTCCGGCGATGCGGTTGCGCGAAATACTCGTCCGCCGTCGAACGTGTGTTCCCAATGTTCCGCCGCTCAAGGTTCACTTCAGACGCACCCGAATGCGGAGCCGTGGACCAGTCAGGACGCCAGGGAAAGATTGGCCTCGTCCCATTTGCGGCCGTAAGCGCATTCGTAGCCGCGAACGTGGCAGGGACCAACGGAAAGGCATCGTTCTCCGTGAAATTGATTGTGACGATCTGGCTATCATCATTGATCTGCGCCGGGTCAGGCAGTCCGCTTAGTCTCCCCACCATGAGCGGGTAAGCCGGACGCGCCAGAGGCAGGTCCGCCGCTGGATGAATCGCAGGCGCGGAGCCGTCCCCCATGCAGACATAATACAGCGCGGTAACGAGCGGCGTTGCCCCAATGTCGAACCATGCCGGCCAGAGCGGGCACAATACCCGTTCCGTAGTCAAACCCTTCAGCGCATTGCGAAAGTAAGGCACCGACGAACCTTGCAACGTGACGGTGTATTGCAGCGCGAGCCGCAACGAATCCCCAAGCGGTCTTCGTGTCTCAATCGCGGTCTGCCCTGCCTCATTGTAGAGCGGTATGGCGGCATCCAAGCGAACGCCCCCAATCCAATCAGGCGCATCGTCCAAAAGGTAAGCCGGGTTTCCAATGAAAGTAATCGGTATCATGAGCGACGGGGTAAAATCCTGTGACTTTCCTCACCAACGGTTTTGACAATGTGATGACGCACCTGGGGATTGTTTTGAATGAAAGCCAGCATCGCCGCTTCAGAGTGCCAGTTGTGAACGTGCGTATCACCGCCGCCCCCACCACCGCCCGAACTCGAACCGCCGTGCATCATGGACTCAAGCGCAGGCAAACCAATCCGATCAACGGCATGGGATGGCATCACGAACTCGCCGCTATGCACGACGCCCGCGACTTGATACTTCCCACCAGAGCCGGTGTAACCACCTTCAGCGAAGCCCGATGAAAGCACGCTCTGCGCGGCCACTATGGATTGCGCCAGACCAATCAGCCCCGGAGCCGCCAACGCCGCCCCGCCATAGCTCGAAATCGTCGCCAGCGTTGCAGGAGCCGCCCATATTGCCGACTGCGCCATTGCAATGGGAGCGGACGCCGCCGTCGTGCCCGCCAGACTTGCCTTCCCTGCCACGGCCATCATTACTTGCGTGAGCACCCACCGCACACCCATTTGCACAATCGCTTGAATGATGCTCGTAAGGATGGTGTTTCCGATCTCCACCAACGCTTGCCCCCAAGTCTTCGTGCCTGTGATAAGGCCCGTTATCCCGTTGCTGATGCTTGAAACCGCCGTGTTGAAAACCGATTCAAAGCTTGTCGCCAGTTGCTTCGCGAAAGTTCCAAACTGATTTTGCAGCTTGGTAAACACCGATTGGAATTGCTCCGCAAAACTATTCGGGTCCGGCCCTAATGCGCCTATCTTCTTATCAATCCCCGGCAGCTTCCCTTGCTCGCCAATCATCTGCTTCCGCGCCGAATCCGCCCGCGCCGGGTCAGTCTTTTCCAGCAAGTCCGCCTTCTGTTTCAGCAGGCCGATGATTTGTTCCGTCGTCCTTCTCTCATACTCCAGCAACTCCTTGCGCTTGCCATATTTTATGGCGTCGGTCATGGTGTCGTCGTTATCAATTTGCGCCCGCTCTGCCTGTATCTGCACCAACTGACTCCGCAAATTAAGCTCTTGATCTTCCAGCCCCTTTAAAACCATGCGCTCGCTGATTTGCGCCAGGATAGGGGCTTGCGCTACTTTCTCCACCACTGCCAGTTGCTCGCGTCTCTTGATCTGCTCATTAATCAAGGCGTTAATCCGCTCCAACGCCGGACTGCGCGTGTTGTCCTTGTCTGTTATGCCCGCCGCAATCTTCAAAATCTCACGCGATGACCGCAACTGGTCATCCAGGGATTTTGAAACACCGTCAACCAACTCATGCGAGTATTTCGCGTTATTCGCAAACGCCTGGGTCCATGTCTCCGCTTCCGGCACTTCCTTGGGCTTGTATTCCGCCCGGTTCAACATCACGTTTGAGAAGTTGGAATGGGTCAAGGAGTTCAACTTGGAAATCGCCCCGTTGATTGCCTTCTCAAAATTAACCTCAAACACGTTTACGGCATCGACAAAAACCTTTTGCAGAAAGTTCCCGAACTTAAAAAAGCCGGTCGTGATCTGCGTCAACAACCATTCCACCGTGCCCCCCACCAGCGAGGCGATTGGCGCAATGATGTTCATGACCAACTTTAACGACTGGACGCCATATTCCATCACGCCATTGAGAAACGCGACGGCAATAGTTTTGAGCAAAGTGCTGCCGATAAAATCCCCAAGCTCGCGCATCACCACCCGCGCCCCCAGTGCCCCCAGTTCAAACCCCGCTTGAACCAACAACCCCAGCATTTCAGGGAACTTGTCATTGCGAATGGATTCAATGATGACCGCCCCGAACGCGCCAATCTTCTGCCCTATCGCCGTCAAATCAATGTTGCCCAATTTCTCAAATGTCTCCGTGAACTCCGGGATAATCTGGTCCAGAAAACCAGCCATCGCCTTCGTTCCATTCATCGCCAGCCGGTTAAGGTTCACTTCCACTTCATGAAACCCCTCCGCATTGCGCGTGATGATTTGCGAGAATAATCCGTTGCTCTCGAAAGCCGCCGTGACTTTCTGAATGTTGGAAAACGCCCCCACCACTTCGCCGCCTGTCCGCCCAAAAATCGCCATCGCAAGTTGCGTCTTCTTCGCCGGACTTTCAATGGATGCGATGCCTTCCGCTATCGACCGGAATTGCTGCCCCGGTGACAGCGTCGAAAGCTTCTCGACGCTAAGGTTCATGTCCCCGAAAACCTTTTCCAGTGGCCCGCCCTTTTCCGTCGCTTCCTCAATGCTCTTTTGCATGTGCCCTATGAGCATGGTTACGTCTTCCGCCGCCCCGCCGTTCTCAGCCAGAATTTTGCGGATAGCCATTAGCTCCGGGATGCTCGCGCCGATACGCGCCTTCAGCACGTTCATTTGACTGCCAAGCTCAAGAACTCCCTTCGCCATCTCGCCAAGCCCCTCAATCCCCTTGAAGCCCAGGAACGCCGCCGCAAGCGGCAACACCGCCTCTTTGATCGAAGCGATGGAATGACTAAGCTGCTTGAAACCCGCCTCGACTGCCACAAGGCCAGACAAGGCGAGCTTCAAATTAAGTGTTTCGGCGTTAGCCATCTTTAACTATCTATTTTCTTTTGCAGTGCCTTGCGGAGCCGCGTCATAAGATTGGCCCCATCCTTCGACCACGCGCCCGCCACTGCCACGTAAGTGATCTCCAAACTCATAAGGCCGTCCGCTGCTTTCACGCGAGTGACGGCCCGCTGCATCATGCGAAGTTGAGCAAGCGAATGGTCGCAAGCCTGCTCAAGTGTCATTCCGCATTCTACTGCGACTTGGCAGACGAACCCTGCGAGGCTGACAGCGCGGCCTCGGTCATTCTTTGAGTCACGCCGGGAACCAGTCTTTCCTGTCTTGCCAGACGGCGTTGGACCCAGCGTGAGAAAAAATCCGCATTCAATGTCTCCCCCACCTTCACGACATCTTCAATGCTTTCCGGTGTCAGAGCTTCAGCCCAGCCGGGAACCTTGCCGGTATAAAGCTCAATCATCTTCAACTCGTCATCCTGGACATTCAGCAATGCCGGGTATTCCTTGATCTTGAGTTGCCGGACGGGAACGGTTTCGCACGGACGATTATCTTCAAATTTAACGACGACGGACAGCGAACCGAATAGCGTTTCGCTTTGTGTGGGACCGGGAGGAATTGTTTCTGTGCTCATGTATAAACAGGTTTTGGGTTGTTGTTATTACGGGTGAAAAACTTCCAGCCGTTTCCATTGGCCGAAAGCAAAGTATTTATTCTTATCCGGTCGCTCGCCCTTCACGGCATAAACAATCTTCAACCAACCGCTCGAACCAGTTTCAAGGGAAACAACATTCTCGATCTGTTCGGGCGGCTGGATGGCTGGTTTATGCACCATGACCTTCATTAACCAATCATGGCTTGCGGCGGCGTCGTGTCCGGCGCGGTGCCAAGCGCAACCGTTTTATGATCGGGCGGGTCCGCAAAGAAACCGGAACTAACGAGCGTATGACCAACCGGCGATGTGCCACTGAAAGCCCCAGCCAGCGCAACCGTCTCCTGCCCCGGAGCCGCCGTATTGAACGCCTGCAATGCCGGTGCCGTGGAGACATCGGGAGGCGCGGTAACGAATGGGTCAGACAGCATAGGCTTTAGGCGAGTGCTCCGGTGTTAAGAGTGCTGTGCAACTGGCGGGCGGTCAGGTTCACGGCAATCACGTTGTCGTCAAACTTGACTTCACCGTCCACGATCAATTGACAGTAGGAATCGACCGTGTTGAACAGGGTGTCATCCTGTTTGTATTGTTGCAGCTTCAGCCAGCCCTTTTTTGTCGGACCGGAAAGCGGATTGTATTGCGTGCTGGCCAGGGTGAGCGGCAGTGTTCCAAACAGCAATTCCCAAACGAGGGGCGACATCTCCTGAAGCGCAATTTTGTATTCCAGCTTGCGCTTCGTTTCGATCACGTCATAAAGGCGAATCTGCCCAGGTGTCGGCGCGAAAATCTCCCGTTCCTCGCGTGTCGGCGTAACGCCGCAATCCTTGATGATACCCAAGTCAATCCAACTGGTATCCGTCGCTCCGGGCTTCGCATTGCGTCCGGCAACGCCCGCGCCAGGGACCGTGAATACGTCACCTTCCCGGACGAAATAAAGATGACTACCGATAATTACAGAGCCTTGATTCATAATAGTTGCCTAAGTTTTTGTGGTTGTTATTGCCTGCTCAAATTCAAGGGAACTCCACCCCGACACTTTAACGGTTAAACCGCTCTAGTGGCGGCATGAGCGCGATGGAGTCCCTAAAGTTCATTTCGTGTTGCCTGTCTGCTGCTCAAGAATTTTATCGGCCACGGCCTTGCGATAACGCTGGTAAAGCGCATCCGTCATAAACCAGCCATCGCAAGGCGCGGTGAAGCTTGTAGCCTTTGGCATACGCTGCAACGTCTGGTCTGCGCTAATGACCTTTACCGTTTTGCAGCCGGTCAAGCTCATCAAGATCGTTAGCCCCATTAACGCCAGCCTGAACGCCATCGCCTTTTGCGATGTCCTTATCAATTTGCTCAGTGCGTTTTTCATTTTGCGTTATCGGGTCATCTTTCTTTGCGGCCTGCCTGCGAACCAGCCAGATTATGAACGGCACAAGAGCCGCTATAATCCCCAGTATCGCGATGGTCATGTCTTCGCCGGGATTAAAGGATTGGCGGACGCATTGGCGGCGGAAGGCGTCTTAATCGAAGCGAACAAATCCAGCCCCCAAAACAACCACTTGTAAATCGCCCCGCCTTCAAACTTCGCGAGCACCGCGTCGTCGCTGGTTGATGTCGTGGACTTCACCACTGATTCAACAATCGTAAAAATCGGCTTCATACAAAGCCGCAGGACACCCACCACAAAAATTACCGTGGACATCCAAGGATACTTCACCACCAGCCCGCCAATCATATTCGTAACGGCGTTGCTGACATCTGCGGAATGCACCCCCACGGCGGGAACCGTATTGGAGTCAGTCGGCACACCCGGAAAGTTTGTGTCAGTCTGCGCGAGCGCGTTGAAGGCCGCGAACATCACGAAAAACAGCATCGCCAGAAGGGACGCCCGCAGAAGGAATTTGAATAATTTGTTCATGTTTTTATTTAGGTTGCTTTACAAGGCTTCATGCCTCACCTATCGGGAAACGTCAGTTTCAGTCTGCACCTTCGGAATCTTCAACGTGACGGTTTTAAGTGTCGCGTCCGGCGCGGCACACCCGCCCAGGATTAAAACAAGAGCAACGAACAAGATTCTATTTCGCATGGTTCAAGGTTTTTTTCGGTCATTGAAGTCAGGGACAAATTGAAACCGGCTTTGAAATTCAACTGCGGTTCAAAGAAGACCAAAGCAATCTTGCCAGCCTTACGAGTCATAGCGCAGTTGATCGCGTGGCCTTCCATGCTCCCATTCGGCAAGTAGTAACACTGCCCCAGCGCAAGCGCGGCCTGTCCCGCCTGCGTCTTGTTCCAACAGTATTCCGCCCAAAATGCGGCGGCTCGCGAGAACGCTTTACAGTCCTGCGAATGAAGTTCGTAGGTGAACTCCAGCGAGTTTAGAAACCCCGTCATGCTGTCCGCGAAATCACCTGTAATCCAATTTAGGGTTGGCAATGCGTATTCGTCATCGCTCAATTCGATGGCATCGGGATTGATACCCGCCAACTCCAACACCCCCAACATTTCGTCACTGCTCAAGGTGTGGCTTGCCGGTGCTTCCGGCCACGGCGCGTTAAAGTCCAGTGTGCTCATATTATTTCCAAACCTTTTCAATGAGCCGCACGAACAACGCCCCCACCAGCGACAGCGCAACCGGAATCACAATCACGCCGCAAAGAAACGACACCACTGACCACTTGCCAGATAGCCGCTCCTTAAGCTTCTCGAACGGTTCCACGCGGGCGGATATTTTTTCAATCTGCAATTTCATTTCCTCCCGCGCCTCGTCTGCCCGATCAAACCGCGCATCACCCTCAATGAGCCGTCGCATCATCCATTCGTTTTGCTGCCTCTGGATGGATTGTTGTCGCAGTGCGTATTGTTCGTGCGGGGTCGCTCCCCTCAGAAACAACTCGTCAACGTCTGATTCAAATTTAGGCAATCTCTCTATGGTCATATCGGTGTGATGCGATGTTGCTTGGTAAAATCAACCACGATGTTTAAAACCCCGTTCACCTTCCCCAAGTTTTCAAAAGGCGGGTCAAATGGAAGTATCGGCGTCCCTGGAGGCCCGCCCGCTGGCTTGCCGCTGACTGCCTCGCTCACATACTGGTAAGCATCCTCCGGGAGTATTCCCGTTGGCGTGAAGCCCTCTGAAGCTGCCCCCCGGTTCACCGTCGCGTTCTCCTGAATCACCACGGCAATGTGAAGCAGTTGATTGCTCGCCCCCGTCTTGTTCGTATCCACCATCCCCGCGCAACCTAAACGCCAGACAATGATTGCCAGCCCGGAAGTCGATAAAGCATTCTCAAGCCCCGGCAACTTCGGGTAAGTGCCATCGTCCAAAATGGGAACGACATTCGCGGCCTTGAACTTCGGATGTGCCTCGATCAAGTCGCTGACAAATTGTTGAATCTCGGAAATCTTCATTTGAAAATAGGCTTGCTCCCTTCCTTTATTTTTCGACGGATGTAACTATGAATATCCCGCGTCCGACTCTGGACGGCGTTCTCAATGATGCGTTCATGGTCCCCGCCGCTCGCCCATTCGGATTTGTTGATGAACAAAACGTAAGGCTCTGCATCATTCGTCGCGTCAAGGTAAGTCCCCGCCGTGCGAGCATGGCGCCCTATCCAGCTTGAAACCTTCCCGCCCTCCTTAATCACACCCGTTGCCCAGCCGCCTTTGCCGCGCCCTACGCGGTCCTTAACCATGCCTATGTATTCGTCCAGCTTGTCCCGCGTTATAACCAGCTTCTCGATAAACTTCCACCGCCCTACGTCCCGCGTCCTCGTGCCCGCGCTCGTCACACGGCCGTTTTTTGTCCGCTGGCTTTGGTGATACTTGCTGATCTCGTCCATCGTCGCTTCAGGCCGGTATAGGTTGCGGTCCGTCCCGTAAACCGTTCCATCCTTCGACACGAAAACGCGCACGACATTTTCCCCCTTCTCAACCAAGTGCGCCTGGTCCAACGGCGGCAAATCTTCCACCCCCAAAATGATGCGCTTAATGTCCGCCGAAACCCGCCGCTCCCCCTGCTTCTGTGTTCGCGGCGGGGTCAACGTGATTAACTTTTCCCCCATCAACCGACCCTGATACTTCAACGCCTGCCGCACGCTGACATGGAACGCGCCAATAAAATCCACCAGCGCGGCCCGATACTCCTTCGCATTCGATGTCAGGTTGATTTCCATTAAGCGGGAACGGTGGTTTCGCAATGATAGATCACCAACAAATCTTGCTGGTTATCCATGATTTTTGTGACGCGGTAGCGTTCATGCGTAACTTGGTTTACGAGTGTTGAACCAATGAGGATATTTGCGCCCGCCGTTGCGAGGACATCGCGGGCAATCTTCACCAGCGAAAAGGTTCGCGTCTCCTGGCTTGGCGTTTTCGGGTCTGACTCCGGTTCCCAAGGTTCCACCGTGGAAACCATCCATGGACCGGCCTTTAAATCCTTCACCAAAACGCCCCGATAAGCCTCTGTAACACGCCTTCCCCGCTTCAATGCTGTCTGTGCAATACTCATGTTTCCAAAGTTCACCTATCGGGAAACGTCAGTTTTCAGTCGCTCAAAAATATTGCCAAAACCGATTTCTTCTGTTACACGGTCAAGGACATGAAACGATTACTAACAATACTGCGACGTTTTTTCAGGCACCAACATGCGAGCACTGCGGACAATGCTCGCATAGCGGCTTCGCCCGCGTCTGTAAATATTGCGGGCGAAGCATTTTAGGCGACTCTGGTAATTGGTAGTGCTCTACAATCCGAACGTCGGGAAAGTCCACATTCCCGCCGCAACACCCCTTGCCATCTTCCCGTTACCAACGTCGGATGGATGCAACCCATCAGCTAAATCAGCCGTGGTCATGATGCTTGGCCCTGAGATCGTTACGCAGAAGTTTCTTGTTGCGGCAACATTCGCCGCCGCAGTTCGCCATGTGCCTAAGCTGCCTTGACCTGTCCCAGCCTCGCTGCTGGATTGCGGGATTGGCGTAACGATGTAAATTGCCGCCATTGGCTTCATGGAATGCCAGGTGTCAATCACCGCCGCGTAATTGGTTGCCCACTGGTTGGTGTTGGCATATGTCGAACCATTCCAATCGTTACGACCAATCAGGCTGACAATATCCGTGGGGTCGAATGATGCGATTGATCTGAGCATCTTTCCCTTTCGGTTTGCGAGGTCATCGCTGAGGCTACCGCCTCCAGATGCGAACAGGCAGACATCAGCATCAAGTATCTTCTCCATCTGCTTGATAAAAGAATCCTCCGATGACTTTGACCAGTTTTGACCGCCAACGATTGAGTCCCCATAAACCCATATGCGCCGGGGCGCAGCATGTGCCGAAAACTGAACGTAATCCTTACTCGGACAGAAAACAGCCCGCAATGAATTTTGCTGGTTCCAACTGGCACCGTAAGAATTAACAACATCTACGCGAGTCGGGGTGCCGATCAGGGTTAAGTCACAGAAAGCATAAGAAGCTGAGCTTCCCGGACTCCAGTTAGTGCAGATGACCCCGTTGGTGAAGATGGATATTTTCGCACTTGCATGGGTGGTGTTTGCTTCCAGAGTCAATACGGAAGCTGAGGTTAAAAATGTAACCACGGATTCTTCAGATTGGAAATCTCCGTTCGGGACTCCAATAAAAGAGTTTCTGGCCACATGACGACTCAACACTTCGTGCCTCTTATAAGCACTAAGCAATGCAAGATTCGTCGGTGATGGGGAGAAGGTTATTTGCAGGTTGGAAATGGTAATTCCACCGTTAGGCAAGATGGCGGCGGCCATGTTTACATTGCCAACGTAATTGGTTGAAACATTGGTCCAGCTTCCTGAAGGAACAGTGAAAAGTTGCGACGATAGAATATTATTAACCGGGTCGCGTAAGCCAAAATGCGTGGATGTCGCGCTGCCTGTCGCGGTCAACGATGCGCTGATGGTCACCGTAGTTGCGTTGGCTGGTGGTCGAAAGTTGAACCAAACAAAACCGCTGCCGCCATCTTCATCGACTTTGTAGTTCCCATTTGCGTCTGTTCGGACCATCGGAATAAACGACCCGTTAGGGCCGTTGAAAGACTCAATCCAATTAGGTGAAGTCAGTGGGGGGTAGAAACCCGTAGTAGCATTAGGCTCAATAAACCGGAAGTTTTGACTTAGCTCGGTCGATGGAAAGGATGGGCCAGACCATATTCCGTTTTCATAACGGTAAAACTGGTTTAAGGTTGAATCATAAACAAACATCCCGTTCGTCGCGCTCAAGGCGTTGCGCTGTGTCGTGGTGAGGCTGTTCACGATCAAGCCCGCGCTCGTCGTCGTGTTCCACCCAAGGTTTCCAGTCATTAAGTCCCCGGTCTTCTGCACGTATATCGGCGCGTAGGTATAAGGGAATTGCACCCCGCCCGTTGCCCGGTCGTAAAGGCTGTAAGTGTTCGTGTCATTCGGAATGGTAAACGGAATGATGTCATTGCGCGGCCCCACCTGTGCAATCCAGTTGCCGAAGCGCAAGTTCGTAATCGTCAACGCGCCATTGGTAGCCGTGTAAGCCTTCGCATTGGAAAAGTTCAACTGCCCTGGCACCGATGTCGGCATTTGCATCCGTAGCGTTACCGTGATCGTCGGCGTGCTGCCGTCAATATCGTAAAACTGGTTTGTGAGTGTTGATGCCTGCGCGACAACGCAAGCAGAGGCCGCGAACAAAATCGAAAGGAAATTTTTAAATCTCATAATTGAAAAAAGTTGTTTATTAATTCGGGGTGACAGGCATAGAACCTGCCACCCCATTGCTTGCAGTTCGGACAGGTTATAGCCCCTGTTTCATCCCGGCATTCACCGTCACATTCGTTGCCACGGTCGCATTCAGATTCTCCCCGGTGCCGATGCTTATAAACGTATAGCCCCCGGTATCAATCGTAAACAGACCGCTTACCACGTTGGTCCCGTTCGCAGTCACAGGCATTCGGGTAATCCCGTTCGTATAGATCGCGCCGTCAGTGCTGCCGTTGACAGTGAACGTCACCGCGCTGGTCCCGGCCCCCGTCAAAGCAAAGGACGGCTGAAGCGTCACCATGCGCGAGCGCAAGGCCACGACCGTAACGCCGGTATAAGTGTTCGTCGCAGTCGCGGCGATGAAGTTTGTTCCGCCATTGAGTGTGGTCGGTTTGAAGCTCTGCGCGAACGATGGCAAAGCCATGGCCACGATGAGCAGTGATGCGATAATTAACTTTTTCATTGATTTTTAGGTTTGATTTATTGTTGTCGATTGTTAACGGAGAATTTTACCAGTTTTCGTTTTTCTTCGGCTCGGTCTTGACAGGCTCGGTCTTGACAGGCTCGGTCTTGACAGGCTCACCTTTGGAACCTTCAGCCTTGATCGGCGCGGGCGTCTTAGCTTTCGGCTTACCCGCCTCCTGGCTTTTCTTGATCGCCTCCGCTTGAGCCGCGTTGTCTTTGTCCTTCTGTTCCTGTTCGGCCTGTGCCGCTTCGTCGGTCTTGAACTTGACCGTGCGCTGAAGCCCGCCGTCACTGGACCAGATTTGCGCCTCCGCAATATCGTCATGCATCCCGCCCAAAGAAAGAAGCTCGCGGAATTGTGCGTTCTGCCGGTCCATTGGAACTTCTGGACCGGACGCCATGTGCCACTTATCCGATTCGTGCTCGCGCACTAAAATGATTGATGTTCTTGCCATATTTATTTTGTGTTTTTGGTTTCAAGAAGCCCCGCACACCCATTCCGAATGTGCGGGGCGTTTAATCCCTAAACGCGTTTACCAACGATTACGGATGCGTGAAACGCTGTGCGGCGGTGGGAACCAGTGGCGCGTAGCCGTAAGCCGATTCGATGACTTCAAAGTCCCGGTCTGCCTGAGCAGAACCCCAATGCTTGTAGTTCAAGCTGATGTCCGTCGCCGCGTCCGTCGCGATCTCATACGCCACCAACTGCGCCCGGACGCCGTCCGCAGGCTGAACCGGCGCGAAGGCTGCACCCAAGGCGGATTGAAACGCCGCGATGCCATACAGTCTTTCCCCGTTGTCCGGGAAGCTCGGCATGGAGTAGAAGTCAAACCCGGACAGGCGCGGCAACTTGCCTTCCTGAATCGTGGAAGTCGTCCCGATGTTCAACGCCAGCTTGTAAGCCGGGTCTTTCGACAATGCCGTCTCTGCGTCCACGTCCATAATCAAAGAACGTCCGGCGTCAGGCCAAAACAGCTTTGTGCAAGCCCCCTTCACGTCAATGATGTCGTCAGACTGCAACGCCGCAATGGGAATATTCTTGATCGCCGCCCCGTAATTCGCGGCGGTGAACACGCTGAGAATGTCGAACAGGATGTCCACACCCAGCTTTTCAGCATTGATGTTACCCAGGCGGATAGCGTCAAAGAACGGCTGACGGCGGAACTCCAGCGAGGAATAATCCAACGGCTGATACTTCCGTTTGTTCACCGTGATTTTCTTCATCTGCGTATTGGTCGCCTGGGCGAATTGGTAGCCAGTGCCGCCTGTGCCGTCCCCGTTCAGGAAGTCCTGACTCGCAGCCGCCTGCAAGGGGTAATAGGCAACCACAACCTCGTCCGTGCCCTGCAATGGCACGTTGCCAAAGTTCGTGGCAAATGCCCGGAGCGGAAGCACCCGTTGCGCGAAGGCCCGCACAGTTTCATTCAGAATCAAAACGCGCTTCAAAGCCGCGTCGATTGTGTTCGCCGCCGCCGCATTCATCACCGGCATGATGCGTTCCCGTTCTTTGCGGTAAATCGCGCCAATCGCATTGCCGCGAGTTGCCGCCGTGTCGAACGCTTTCGGCCCGCTCACGATATGCGCTTGAATACCATTGAAAATGTCACGCACAGCTTCACCAACCATCGTGACATTGCCGACACTGAGCGGAGCATTGCCGGGGATGTTCTGCGGACGGGCGCGAAGCTCATCCAGGTAGGTTTCATCGGCCACGGCGCGGGTAACGGCTCGCGGTGCCTCGTCCGCAGTGACACGTAAGTCAGTCACCAAACCATTAACCACTCCGGTAATGCGAGTCCTGCGCTCGGCATCCAGCCGTTGAGTCATTGCGGCCATCTGCACTTGCAGTTCAGCCGCATTCGCGGGCGCGGTCACAACCGGCGCAACAACCACAGGCGGCGTTGCGGCGGCTTGCGGAGCCGTCACCATCTTTTTGACCTCATCCTTGAGCCACTGGTCAGTGGAATTTTGAGGCACGGTTACACCCCGCGATTGAAGCAGGGCAATCATTTCTTCTCGGTTCATGATGTTCTTATTTTGTGCGCTGTTTTCAGGCGCGGTTGTTTGTGGGTTGACTAACGCTCCCGGCACATGCCGGAAATTTTTAAGATCAAAGGAATTTTGAACCGGCTGGTCATCGGTCAATTCATCCACCATTTTGCAATCCAGGCATTGCTGGCCGGTAAGCCAAGTCTCCGCGTCCATCGCCGCCATGACTTCATCTTTTGTCATGTTGGAATTAGCGACGTAGATCGAACAAATCGCATCCTTGTGCGCGTCCAACTTTTCCGCCTGCGCCCGCATATCGTCCGCGTCCCCGTAGCACATATCGGTGGGGTTATGGACCATCATTAAGGCGGACTTTGGCATACGCCTTTTACCACCAGCCAGCATGACCAGGCTCGCGCTGGAAGCCGCAATGCCGTCCGTCTGTGTGGTGACGCGGCCCTTGATCGCGTGAAGCATGTTATACATCGCCATCCCGTCCCACACGTTGCCGCCCGGAGAATTGATACGGACAAGGAAATCGCGGGCTGGATTCGCCTGAATAATCAAATTCAAGTCCTGCGCCCCCATCCCGGTATTGTCCCAGTAATCCTTGCCTATGGTGTCATAGATCAAGATTTCAACAGGTCCGGTATCTGCCGCCGCCTCGTTGCGGACCGACAGCCAAGGATTTATTTTTCGTAGTGATTTCATGCTTCGATCAATTCTGCTCGTTGTTGTGGGCCTCCCGATTTCTTCAGCGGAATCGGCGGTGCAACCAAGGGCGGAGGCACAACCGCAAGACTCGTAATCTCCGTAGGTTCAACGCTGTATTTCGTGGCGAGCTTTTTAATGTAAGCCGCCTCCTTTGCCTTCTGCTCCAGCTTCTCGCGCCAGTCTTCGCCCGTCTCCGCGTAGATGTCCGCAAAGTTGCGCGTCCCGGCCTCAAGCTCTGCCAGCATCGCGGACGAATTTCTACCGACATCAACATTCACGGCGCGGGGCGGACGCACCGTAACCAGCTTCCAATCGACCGGCTTGTCCGCAATCAAAACGTCAACCTGCGAACCAAACCCGATGACGTATTCCCAAACTTGTTTCCACGCGTTTGACAGCAACGCGGAACGGGACCTAAAATAAGCGTTCGCAGAATCCAACACCCCGCGATAAACGGTGCCTTGCATGGATTCGGGATAAACCATCACCAACGGAATCCCCACGCCGTTGCAAACTTCCTCATGCAGAAATTTCCAATACCACTGCTGAACAACCGTAGGACGTTCCGGCCCGCTCTTGTCGATCTCGTCCCCAATTTTCATCATCTTGGTTGTGGGACCAAAAGTCCGGCGATAAAACTCCGTCAACGGATTTGCTTGACCGTCCAGAGATTCAACCTGCGGGTTCCAACCGTTCGGGTCTTCCGGGTCAATTGCTTCCCCGGTTGGCGTCTTGATAACCTTGGAAGTGTCGGCCTGGTCTTTCGCCACAATCATTTCCATCCGCATCAGGTCATCCAGGTCATGCAACACGTTCAACACCGCGTAAAACATCGTAAGTCCGCGATACATCCCCACGCGGGACGGCTCATGAATGTGAATCATGTTTTCGGCGGGCACCCGCGTATAATCCGCCGCGTCAAATCCGTCCTGCACCCAATAGGCGATTGGCTTGCCCTTCAAGTCCACTTCCACGCCGTCAATAATTGTCCGGCCTTCCTGCCCCGCCATTTGTGAAGGCGTGCCCACGCGATGACTCTCGATTAATTGAATACGCGGGCGGTAAGGCGCAGTGTTTGTGCGCGTCTTAAGAAGAAAGACTTCTCCGTCAACAAACCACAACCGCGCTGAAAGACTTTGCAGGCTCGCGAGCGGAAGCAGGCTGCTCAAATCCGGTTGCTGTCCCCAGTCCGAATACCACTGCTTGGAGTTCGTAACCCATTCCTCATCCTCGCTGTTTGGCGAAATAACCAACCCGTTCGGACCCACGGCATAAATCTCGAACAAGTCCGCAAGCTTCTGGACCAGCGGCGAATTTTGCTCGAAGTAGCGAATCTTCCGCAGCAATTCAATGCGTGTCGCCTGCGTTGCGTCGAAACGCGAGTCACCAACGAAAGACCAGATCGCGCTACGGTCCCCGTATTGAAACCGCCGCCCCGCCTCATACAGATTTTTTACCCCGCCGTTATAAAGCGCAAAGGACATCCGCCCCACCATCCAAGCTTTATTGATGGATGCGAGAACCGCCCGAAAAGTTTTGGTGATTGGGTTCATCCTAAATTAAGTCCCACGCCATAACGCAAGCCGGTGTGATCGAGTCTAAACCTCCGCACCGCAACCAAAGCCGCCATCATTCCGGCATAGGCTTGCGCGTCCGTGTAAGTCGCCGGGTCATTCGGGTCTTTCCCCAGCCCCTTCACAATGGAGTCAAAGAGATCAAGCAACTCGCCCGCCATCCGCTTCGCGTCAATCGGCGTGAAGCCCTTCAACGCTTCAAAGGCAACGTGATTGTGCGCTTCAGAAGTCGAGCTAAGAAAAGTTCCCGGCGTGCCACTGCCCCCTATCGCATCGTCGCAGAGTTGCAGCAAAGCCATCAGCGAAGGTTGCAAGCGGTTAGCCTCCGTGCATTTCGCAAAAATCAACCTTAGCTTGTCTCGCTTGTCGCGTGTGCGTATCTCTGACATTCACCTATCGGGAAACGTCAGTTACATCGGGAGATTCGGTTTTTGGTTTCTTCACTGGCGCAACCGGCGCATTGATCGTGAGCGTTGCAATAGCCGCAATCAGTATCATGCGCTCACAATCCCGGTAATGGTTCTCTCCCACCGTGTGCCAGCTATACGAAATCGCACCCTTGGAATCGACATGCTCCTTGCGAACATCGCCCCCAATCTGCTTCATATACTCGCGCTCAACTTGGGACGGTAATGTCCACTCGCCAACCAATCCCGTCATGTATTCCGCAAGGTAATTGTTCGATGCTTCATTCGAGAACGTAAACAGCGGCAACGCGCCGATGCGCCCCCGCGTCGTCTCGTTATAAGCGATGGCGGTTGTCTTCCGCCAAATCTGCCGGACAATAATTGTCTGCGCCGGGTTTTTCGGATTCTTGATCGGCACCAAATAAAATTGAACGTGGTCGCCCTTGAAACATTTCCAGCCCGCCGAAATGCAGAAGCGATAAACCTCTTGCGCCATGTAACCGGAATCAATCATCGCGTCTTGAGTCGCAACGCCATACTCCTTCCGCTTTTCTTCCAGTTCCGCGAGCGTCTTCACATTGCCATGCGCTACCAGTCTTGATTTTCCAGAAGATCCAAATTCACGAATCAGATACCAGTAATTTTCACCGCCACGTTGCTGCTTATCCGCCGCCATGAACTTGCGTTTCGCTTCTGACCAGATTTCTCCATACTCATAATCCGTCTTCCGCAATTCCAAAAATCCATAGTCCTCGATCACACCAAGTTTGTCTTCCCACGATTCACCCAGGGTTTCGTTTATGAATGTTTTAAGTGCGGTGGTATCGCCGCGTCGCGCATCCTCAATCGCCTTGATAAATTCTTCCACGACGGACCGCCAACTAACCCACCACGGCAACAGCGCATTCCAGGTGAAGCTCACATGATGCGCGGGCGCGTTCGGATTCATCCTGATAAACTTCCCGCTACGGCAAATCTTCTTGCGCTCTGCCGGGGTGTCCGAAATCAAATGACCGCACTTGTAACACTGGAACCGTATCGCCTTCGCGAGCGTGTCAAAGCTCCATACCTCACCCACCTTTGCGCCGGGAACATCTTCCCATTTGATGCACTCATGCGTTTCGGGATGCTCGGCCTTCAGTTGGTCGAATTTTAATTGCTGCCACGCCTCACACTGCGGACACGGAAAATGGAACGTCCTTTGATCTCCGTCCAGGAAAGCACGATCAACCGCGTCGTCTTTTTTATCGGGCGTTGAAATCAGGAATATTTGCGCCAACTGCCCGAACGCCCGAACGCGCTTCATCACCGTTGCCAGTGCGCCCGTTGGATAATTGCGAACCTCATCCAGAAAAAGCCGCTTCATCGGCTTGCCCTGCAACTTCGCCGGACTCCCCGCGCCCACAAAATAAAGCGGCATCGTGCGAAACGTGAAATTTAATTTCGTCTCGCGCAGCTTCAGGTCATTGGCCGGTTTGCATTTCTCCAGAACGGGGGAAAACCTATCCCTTACAAAATCCTCCGCGTCGTCTTTGTTCGCGAGGACATACATTGAAGGTCCGGGGTCTTCCACGATCAGCCATAGCAACAGAATCAAAAGCGATATTGTCTTTGAGGACTGCGCCGAACACTTCACGGCAATCATGGAAACCATTTTGTTCGCCGCCACTTCCATAAACTCCTTTACCCATGGTGAGTTTGCGGACCGCCACTTGCCGGGAAGCGGGGAAGTGTTGTCCACTTCAATGTGATCTTCCGCCCATTGCCACGGTTCGCGGATGTCCTGCGGTTTCCATGCGGCTTTGGCCGCTCTTTCAATCGGGCTTAACATTGTCACCCTCCTTTCCTAATGGGTCGCTATGAAGTTTTGCGAGGGCATCATGGAGCCATTGCTTTAACAGCGTCTCAGCTTCAGGAATCGAAACCCCCACCACTTGCGGGGCGAGCGCAGAGGGACCGGATAGCAACACCCGTTTCGCCTGCGCGATCAATTCCGCCGTCTCCTTTTCCGCGTCAATCTTTGAAATATATTCCTCCCGCAAAACTGAAAGCTGATGTTCCAGCTTTTCGTTTTGCAGCAGGATTTGCCGCGCCTTCAATGCCGCGATGTCCTCCCCTTCCGGCTCCAGGACATCATTTGCCGCGAGGAATGTCCGCCACTCACTCACGCACAGCGAACCGTTTGGCCGGGGCTTCGGTGCCTTGGGTTTCTTGACGTAACGCTGAATCGTCTTGCGGCTGATGCCTAAAATCTCCGCAAGTTGCGATTGATTCTTGGCATACTCCGGTTGCCCTGCGGAGCCGCCATCTTCCGCGCCCATTTCCGCCTTGAGAATATTTACTTCCGCCTGCGTGAGCGGTTGTCCAGCTATGACCTTCTGCGCCAGATTTCGTAAATTCCCCTTGAGCAGCTTTGGAGCCTGTTCGCTCCAATCAATCGTCTGGCTGGGAGCGTCTATGTCAGGCTGTGACATTCGCGGCCTTAAGCTTTTCTAAAATCTCAGTCCCGTTTAAATAACGGTTGTCTTCAACGCCGATGGCTTTACAAAATGCCTCCCGCTCTGCATCGTTGCGAAAAATCAGCAGCGAGTAAAAATGCGGCGAGTCCAGATTCTTACCCTTCGAGTCGCGAATCTTTTTAAACCGCTCCTGCGTCAAACGAACTTGCTCGGCGAGTTCCGCCGTCAACTCCGTCCCGCCCTTCAACGCGCCATCCCCGAACAACTGAAAAATCTCTGACTGCGAGAAACCGGCATTCTCCAGGTTCACGTCCTCTGCCAGCATCTTTTCCAACGCCTTCAAATCCCAATCACCTTGAGCCGTGGGGTTATTCAGGAAAATGTTTTGCTCTTTCTCCGTCTTGTCGTCCAAGTCCACCACGTCAACCGTGAGCGTGTAGGTCTGATTTCCCTCCAGCGCGTCCAACGCCGCAAGCCGCTGATGCCCGCCCAAAATATTCCCCGTTCGCTTGTTCCAAATGATGGACCCCAGCAACCCGTTTGCCTTCATGTTATCGCGCAACAATTTTCGGGCGCGGTCCGTGATCGTGCGCGGGTTATACGTCGCATTTTTAATCTGCGAACGGGCGATGTCCTGCGCGTCGAACTTCTGAAACCGTGTCCGCTTCGCTTCGCCCTCCGGTTGCGCGGTTTTCTTTTTACTGGATGCCATAAAATTGCCTTCGTTTGACTACGGCCTCCGCAAAGGGAAACCAGTTTAGGAGTCTTTGAAAATCTGCCGGGTGTTTGTCATGCAGCCAAAGCAATGAAGGCGTGCTGAGATCAATTCCCGTCGCACTCTTGCCGCTCGAATCAGGAATTGGAATTTTGTTCACGTCCAGATAAGCGAGCACGTCGAACTTGTTCCATTCTTGGCACGGATAAAAAGCCCAGTCCCAACTTTTCGTGGAACTGAAGTAACAACGCCGCCGCCAAATCGAATCGGACTTTTTCGCGCCGGTCGCTAAGAAGCTGATACCCGTCTCTGCTCTCACCCAAGAATAAATGTCCAGCAGCGAAGGTTCCGGCATTTCATCCTTGGAAAAATGTTCATCGCAATAAATCCCCTGCTTGTGACACCGATAAAGCAGCCAGTGCGGATACATCAAAACATCCTTGCCCCATTTTTCCTTGCAGTAGGCAAGCTGCTTATCCACGCATTCGAGATCGGGAACAAAATACATGAAAAACGGCACCACGTTTTTAAACGCCTTCATGCACAGGTCCATGACAACCAGCGAATCCTTACCCCCCGAATAAGCAACAAGGCAGGAGTCGCTGACTTCTGCCTTTCGCTTCATCAAATCCAACGTGTCATTCCAAATTGCCATGCGTGCTCATGTTCCGCCTGCGCGTTGATCGGATACGCGCCCCCCGGTGGGAACTAACCGCCCCCACCACCGCCGCCGCCCTTGCCACCACCGCCTTTCCCCTTCCCGCCCTTACCACCCTTGCCGCCTTTAGGTTTCGCCATACGTTCTCACCGCCTTTCGCGTTCAGTTTTCCGGTTTACCCGGCTACCTATCGGGAAACGTCAGGCAGGCAGGACCGCCCGGAAGCCCCAGGGACGCCACCAGGGAGCAAAGCACACCCCTAAAACCCCTTATTTTCCCCTCTTTTTACCCCCTAAAAAACATCCAGAAACTTGTTTACAAGCGCATATACAAGTATATACTCGTATATACCGTTAGATCAGTTACGGCAAAACAACTGAGAGTCAGGCGCGAGACTAAAACAGGCGACGCTGAGTGGCCGCTCCCGGAGAGACTAAGGAGCAAGCGGACCGCAGGACGGCGAAAACTTACGGGGCGCAAGCCTCTACAACTTCTGACTCAACCGTCAGACACCCGGCGAAAGCAAAGCGCGAGCATAGTTCACCGGGCGCGGTAAAGGCGATGCCTCCAGCGGAGTAATTCAAGAAACGACGGAACGCAAACCTTCCAACGCGCAACCCCCACACGTCAGAGAAGCCGAATCCCCAAAAATCAAAGAAGGATGGCGGGCCGTCCGGTGTGGCAAAGGTCGCTGGAAACTTATCCAGCCTGAAAGAGAGCGGGTTAGTCACCCGCCGAAACCAAAAACCAAACCAAGGCAAACAATATGTCAGAGGCAAACATAAAAGCCGTGCTAACGCGGCTCTCCATTCGGACTTTTCCAAACACCCGGCAAGATCAAAAGATAACCGACGAAGTGCGCTTGAAAAAAGCTCTCGGCATCGGCGCGGGAAAATGGGTCAAGCATGTCTTCCCGGAAGAAGCGTTTAAAAACATCCGGGAGTGCGGCGGGGAAGCCCGCCGCCGCCACTACGACTTAACGCTTCCATGGGAAGACGGCTACCGCCTCTTGCCCTCTGCGGCTCACGCCAGCTACGAGGACCAATTCAAAAGCTACGGTGATAAATTCTGGAAGGCCATCGGCGAATTTGAAGCCAGCTACGACAAGTGGGTCAAGCTCGCAAAGGAAATGCACGGCAAAACTTATGACCCGTCGCTATACCCTGACTGGCGCAACATGCGCGGCAATTTTGGATTCGGCGCGGAATATACACCCGTCCCAAAATCAAGCCACTTCATCACCGGAGGCATTGCGGCGGACGCGGTCGCCGAAATGAAAGCGGACCTTGAAACCCACAACGAAGCGCGGGTTAAAGCTGCGGTTCAAGACACCTACACCCGCGTGATGGCACCCGTTCAAGCCATCGCGGAAAAGTTGTCCAACAAAGAAACCATCTTCCGTGACTCCCTCATTGAAAACGTAAAAACCATCGTCGGCTTGGTTCCCTCGCTCAATCTCACGGATGACGCGGACCTGTCACGCATCGCCAAGGAGATCGGCGAGAAGTTCGCAAACCTTGACCCTGAAATACTCCGCTCTGACCTGTCCCTGCGAAAAGAAACGGCGAAGGCCGCGAAGGAACTGGTCGCCCAATTCGGAAAAATCGGCAAACGCCGGTTCGCATAAATCACAAACCAATAACAACCGTAAATCAGTTTAACGAAAGAAAATACTATGTCTCACATCGCCACAATTAAAACCGCAATCACCGACCTGGAAGCCGTCAAGCGAGCCTGCAAGGAACTTGGCTTCACATTCAAAGAAAATCAGAAGACGTGCGCCTTCTGGCCGACAGGCAGCAAGCCGCAACAATGCGCCTGCGATCACGCCATTGAGTTGCCGTCTGGCAATTACAAAATGGAACTGGGCTTGGTAAAAACCGATACCGGATACGACTTGGTGGGGGACGAACTCATGAAGCTCTCCGAAAAAGACAAAAGAGGCCCATTTTGGTGCAAACATATTTTCGGAATGGACAAAAACCCGCTGGGTCAAAACTTCGGCAGGTTCATCCAGCATTACGGCCTACACAAGACGCAGATCGAAGCCGCTAAAAAAGGCTGGCTCACGACGCGCAAGGTCGTTCCTGGCACCGACAAGATTCAAGTCCACATCACCGGAATGTAATCACCAACCGCAAAACAAAAAATTATCACTGAATGAAAACAATCACCGTGGAAATCGACGCAAACGGACAAGTCACCATTGAGGCCGCTGGCTTCAAAGGCAACGCCTGCGAAAAGGCAACGGAAGCTCTGGAAAAGGCTCTTGGCGTCCCCAGCAACCGCAAAAAGAAACCCGAATACTACACCGAGGACAAAACGCAGATCACAACCGGAAACTAACATGAAAACTCTAAACCACATTCTGACCGTCCACGAAAACGGCGACATTTCCACCCTTTGGACGGAAGCGATACCGCTGGAAGCAATCGGGACAATGGAAATCAACCGTGCTTCAACCATCGAGTTCAACCAGGCAAAGCAGGAATGGGAAGTGCGCTTTTCCAACTCTGAAGCGGTTGTCTTTTCCGACAAATCCCGCGCCGCCTGCCTCGCCTGGGAAGTCGAACAACTAAACGGCAAGGTATGAGCCAACCCACCGTGCTGATGATTGAGGACGACGCGCAATGCCTTCGCATCTTGAGCGAGGCCGGACTTCTTAACGCGCTCACGCCAAGGCCGGGAAAGGATACGGCCTGCACGTCATTCGAGCACGGCGAGTTTCGTTGCCTCGCCTGCTATCACTACGGGCACACCAACCCAGCCGACAACGGCTATCTGGTTGTGATGATGCCCAAGAGCATATTCAGCGAGCAAGATGCCGCTGTATTTTTCGCCGGGATAATTTCGGAGTTTGGGCAAATGAACCAAAACCCGATTGAATATTCCAGCATCGCCCCCGTTACCAACAGCTAACAACCATAAACCAGTTTACACAAATCCAAACCAAGGAAAGCAAACACTATGCAGCAAAGATTAATTAATTACGTAAAGGCCGGTTACGCTGGCCTGTTCATTGTCAGCACCGAAGAACAGCGCGTGGAAGCGGAGATCGCCGCCGTCGCAAAGTCAACCAAGTTCAAACTCCACGCATGGAGCATCACGGAGGGCATTACCACCGTAGCGGAGACACCGGAGGCAATCCCGGACAGCCAAGACCCCTTCGCCATGCTCCAAGCATTCGACAATCTCCCGGAACGGTCAATCCTCCTGTGCCGCGACTTCCACATGATACTTGCGGAGCGCAACCCCATGACCTTCCGCAAGCTCAAAGACTCCCTGCTGCTCGCCAAGGCATCCAACCGCGTGCTGGTAATCGTCGGATGCACCTTGCAGCTTCCGCCCGAACTGGAAAAGGAAATTACCGTGCTGGAATTTCTGCTACCTGACCGGGCGCAACTCAACGAAGTAATGCGAGCCGTCGCCAAATCCGCCAAGGTGAAAATCTGCGAGGACATCGCCGACACCCTGATTGATGCAGCCTGCGGACTCACCACCACGGAGGCGGAAAACGCCTTCGCCCTCTCCATCGTGGAAGCCAAGGAAATCATTGCCAGCATCGTTGCCCGCGAAAAGGGAAACACGATTCGCAAAAACGGCCTGCTGGAAATCGTTGACGTGAAGACCAGCCTGGACGACATCGGCGGGCTTGAAAACCTGAAACTGGACCTGAACGAGAAACGCCACTGCTTCACCAAGGCCGCGCACGACTACGGTTTGCCCGCCCCTCGCGGCTGCTTGATCGTCGGCCAGCCTGGAACCGGTAAGAGCCTCACCGCGCAGGCCACGGCCAGCGTATTCAACATCCCGCTAATCCGATTGGAAGCCGGTAAGCTGTTCGGCTCCCTCGTCGGTCAATCGGAAGGCAACTGGCGGGCCGCATTCGCAACCGCCAAGGCCGTATCACCCTGCATCCTCTGGATTGACGAAGTGGAAGGGTTATTCGCTGGCTCCAAATCCAGCGGCGAGACAGACAGCGGTGTCACCAACCGCGTAATCAAAGCAATCCTTCAGGACATGCAATTCAACAGTGAAGGAATTTTCTACGTCTTCACCGCGAACGACATCGACGGCTTGCCGGACCCGCTCATTGACCGCCTTGACGTTTGGAGCGTGGACCTTCCCACCCAAACGGAACGTGAGTCCATCTGGAAAATCCACATTGAGAAGCGCGGGCGCAAGGCTGACAAATTCAAGCTGCCCGAACTCGCCCAAAAGACGGACGGCTTCTCTGGCCGGCAGATCGAACAAGTTTGGTTGAAGGCCATGAACATTGCGTTCAACGACAAACACCGCGAGCCGACAAACTCAGACATCGTGAAAGCCTCTAGCCGGTTCGTCGCTACCAGCACGACAATGGCCGAAGCAATTCAGAAACGCCGCGAGCGTCTGAAAAACCGGGCAACCCCCGCCAGCGCACCGGAGAAGGCCAAAGACATGACCCGCAAACTCGCCAAGTAAACCCACCCGCAAGCCGGGGCGCATCACCGCCCCGGCTTGCAACATCACAAAATGAGCATCCCAACCAATAGCATTAAAATTATTCCACCAACGGAACAGGAAAAGTTCAACCGCTACGAATGGAACTGCCCACAGTGCGGAACAACTACCCACGGGGACGAAAGAAAAGATTCGATTTTCGAGATTCGACACGACCCTATTTGCATTTATTGCCGGGTTAAGAACGGAGAATTTAAATTAAATGGGTCTAATTTCATTCGCACTAAGCAAGTTCAAGCCACTCTAATTTAACAACCTAAAACCAGTTTATGAATAACCACGAAAAACGGCGGGAAGTCCTCGCCAAAGTTCAAACCGCAATCAGCACCGGCTACTACCAGTCCAAAAAGCTGGACCCGGCGAAGCACCTTGTCGTTCAAACATCCATCGGCAACCCGCGCTGGGGCGCAAAGGCCGAATGGGAAACGGAGTTAATCACCCCTACACCCGAAGTCCTGGAACTCGCGGACAGCGGCGAAATGGCATACACGAAGGCTTACGTCGCGCAGCTTGAAAAGATCGGCGTCCCCGCCATCCGCGCAGAGCTTGAACAACTCACGAAGGCAGCGGCAGGCCGCGAAGTCGTCCTATGCTGCTTCGAGGCACTGAAGAAGCACGGCCAATTCTGCCACCGCCGAATCTTCGCCTGGTGGTGGCATACCAAGACCGGCGAAACCATAGGGGAGTTATGACCATCGCCGCAAATAGTTCCATCGTGGAGTTTATGACCGGCATTGCAACGATGCTCGATGATGTTCACGGCGATCAAAAAATGAATCGCCGGTTTGTATCCTTGGAGCGTTTGCTTTTGGAATGCGGGCGAGAATTTCCACTCGCCCCAATGCCGGACGAGCTTAAAAGATTCATGGGGAAAAAGGGACACTGCTACATGAACGCAACACAGCTTGCCCTTTCAGGATTCGAGGCCATCTATTGCGAAGGGTATGCAGTCTGCAAAGGACTTCCCATCCCGCTACGTCACGGATTCTGCATCACGCCTTCGGGCGAAGTGATAGACCCCACATGGAAAGACGGAACCGAATATTTCGGCATCCCAATTTCCAAGCGGTTTCTTTTTGAAACGATGAAACGCCGCGAAGTGTTCGGCATCCTAGACGATTGGGAGTCTGACTACCCAGTCCTGAGCCTGGACCCGGCAACGTGGATTCATCCAGCGTTCCAGCCAATCAAACAACCGTAAACCAGTTTAGACAAAGTGAAGCCCCCGACCGCTAAACGGATTCGGGGGCTTACGTCTGACATACCAAACCAAGGCAAGCAAACGCGGGGAACCTTTAACACGGCTCCCCCGCTCAAACCAGAGCAAAATTATGAACATCATTCTAACATCCAGTCTGAAAGAAAAACCAATCGACGGCGAGCATCGTTACGTTTGTGTCGGCCTGAACTGCTGGGGCATGTCCACGACCACAGCGAAGGAGGCACACGCTAACGCAAAGAAAGAAGCCCCCTACAAATACCGTGGGCTTTTCATTACACGCGTGGTTCATAAGTCGTTCACGGTTGACCCGGTTGATGGGTCTGTCACATGGAACGAAGACCACAACGCAAAGGACTGCCCGCTCTGCACGGTTGGCAAGGGTATCCGCATTACGAAAGAGGGAGCATGACACTTGAAAACCGAATCCGCAAAGCGGCGGCGGCAAAAGTCCAAGTCAAGATCACGACTCGCACGCGGTCAAAGCACGGCTTCTACGTGAGCGGACCAGGCTTGACAGCCACACACGCGCAAACCAAAAAGGGCGCGTTGCAAATGTTGCTCGCCAAAGCGCGTTGCGCGGAGCCACAGCATTACGAAATCATTCCGGTTCCAAACACCGGAGGATTCAAACAACCATAAACTAATTCACGGTTGAACCCCGGCAGGCTACGGCTTGTCGGGGTTTTTTATTTGTGTGTAATCAGTTCAATCGCCTGCTGCTTTTGAAGTTCGTTGAAATCTTCCGCCTTCACCGCCCGCCCCTCAAACGGCTTCAACTTCACCAGGGCAACCCCGCTGACAACGTGGTATCGAATCGGCGCACGGTTGAACCGCTCCAGGTAAACCCCAACCGCCTCAACTCCCATCAAGTCCCCAGCGTTGCTACCCCACCCGGAAAGCGACAGCCTCACGCTCCCATGCGGGCACTCGACCGGCGCGGGACCAAACACAAACTCCCGCTCCAAAACTGGTTTCAAAATGTAGTCTTTTGCCATAGTTCCATGCGACATCACCGGCCATAACCCGGCAAGCCAAAAGTGGGACTTCAAAAAATGACCGTATCACGCGAGAGCTTCGCCATGACGTTGCACCCCCGATTCGAAGGCTAAATTAAAAGATTCCTTACCATATCGGCCACGGCTCGCCCTATCCCGCTCCACGGCGCAGGGTAATACGGGCCATAACGCGCTATACCCCATACCCCACGGCTCGCCGTAATACCGTTCATGATAGATACTAGGGAGGGCATAGGCGCATCACAGGACCGCATTAGCCGCGAGATGATCGGCGCACACCCACACACCGGCCACGCTTACCCGGCTTCCCAGCGGGCTTCTTAGACGGGGCAGGCTTTCCAGGCTTCGCGCCCTTCCCGTGAGCTTGAGAGCGGTTACTAACCTTGAACCTTCGACTCGCTTCTGCTGAGTCCTGCGATAGCATGGCTTTGTGACAGCCAATCTTTCTAGCAAGAGCAGCCGCAGACGGTCCGCAGATCGTAATACGCCCATCGGCAGTAACGAACTTCTCTTTTGATTTAGGGCCAATCTTCATCTTCGCATACTGGCGATCTGTCAACTCGACTTCAAACAGCTTAGGATTCACAACCCACGCCAGCGCGACAGCACGACGCCCGATGATAGGCAGCTTGTCACCCTTCACAATCCATCGTAGCAACTCGCTCAACACTTCAGCCAGACGCTCATAGTCTGCCCCGCCTAATTCCTCTTTCGCTTCCCGCAGGTTTCGGCGCAAAACCTCCCAGTCAAATTCAATAAAGTTGGGGGCATCTGTCGTCGCTTTCGGATTCAGCATGTTCTCATCGAAAAAGCTGATACCCTTCTTCACCCGCGCCCCGTCCATTCCGTTCTCGAAAATGTCTTTATCCATAAATCAGTTTAGGTTTAATTAATCAGCCTTGTTTTTCTTCCGCCGTTTTGCCTTCTGTTTCTTCAGCCATTCCCTCACCGCTTTGTCTTCCGGCCACACTCTCGGTTTTGCCATTCCCATTGCCATAATTTTCCTTAATTAATCACTCCGTTCATGACCGCTTTAATTTGTTCGATACGTTCCACCCATGCTGCAATCAGGGAGGCCGTTTTCGGTTTCGGATTCGTCCTCACGTAGCTCTCTGGCTTGGCTTCGACTTCAGCAATCCTCGCCTGCCATCCGTCTGTCCGTTCCTTCAGCAACCAGTCAATCAACTCCCCTGCGCCCTTGCTCAAATCCTTGGCGTAATTCGTTGGCTCCGCTTTGATCGCCTTCAGGGTCTTTTGGGCATCGGCAATCATCGCCTCGTATTCCCTCCGGTAAAGACCCTTTGGCACAGGCTCAAATCTCAGGGGGCCGTCCTTTTCGGATTTGGATTCCTTTCCTCCCAATGACGGGCAGATGACCGTCAGATGACCGTCATGTGACTGCCGCCCCTCAGACTCCCCTCCCCCTTTCGGATTCGGATTCGGATTCGGATTCAGGCCGTCAGATGACCGTCGGCTGACCGTCAGATGACCGTCATTTTGGGGTGGAGAGAGTAGTTTTGTTGAATTGGAACTAGTTGCGTCTAAAATGACCGTCATATGACCGTCATTTGCCCTGTCTCTGATTTCAAAGCGTTTAATTCTCTTATCACCGGCAATTTCTTCCCAACAGTGGATAAACTCAGTCAACCGGAGCGGATATTTGGGCCGCATTAGCCGCGTGCGCTGGTTGAAATCGAGCAGTTCCAGGCACGGCTTGCCGTCGCCTTGGTAAAGGGCAATCAGACCGGCTTGCACGCACTCAGAAAGCCATTCATCAACGTCCTGTTCCTTGACCGTGTCAGTGCGGAGAGGGAAGGCGTGCGCCTTCAGCATGGAGGGGTTGGCGGTATAGCGTCCGAAGTCGTCCACGATGCTCATTAAGCGGCGGTAGAAAAGCTCCGCGAGCGGCGAAAGCTGGTTCACCCGGTCACTGGACAAAATACCTTCACGGATTACGCGGTTTGGCATAGCTCAAATCTGAAAATCAATCGGCTCTTTTCCTTCCATCAGATCGGCGGCATGGGTGAACAACTTGGCATAACCGCGCAACACTTCCGGGTAGGCCATTCCGCCGTTACCGCTTCCGATGCTGAAATGCAGCGTTGGGTAACGCTTAGAATCATAACCACATTGCCGCAGCCTGAGCTTGCATGGCATGGTTGCGTGAAGGCTTATTTCGGGCGTTAGCGGAAAAACTTCCATTTCAAAAACGATGCAGTCTTTACCACCCCAAGGGCGGCGGTTGGTCGTGATCGGTGTCATATCTCAAAAACCGTCCTTCCCAGCCCGCCGTCAAAGGCAGGCTTCTTTTGCAGAGCCAGCTTCAGCACGTTCCTATCCCGCCAACGCTTCGCGCTTGCAAGCTGCAACAACCGCCGTTCCTCTGGTGTCCTGGCTGGCCTGCGTGGATTCTCGCCGTGCTTACGTCGCCAGCGCGTTGACGCCGCGATACTGGCTCTGTGCCTTTGTTCCGGCGTCAACTTCGCCCGCCCCCGTTTTACTTCCGGCACCGGCAAAGCCATCGCGCCCCGCACAATCAGTCCCGCCACTTCAGCGGGCAGCAGCCCTGACACCTTCGCGGGAGCCGGTTTCACGTCTGCAATCGTCGTCGCAGCCTTGGAGTCATTCGGAATACCCAGCTTCGCCCGGACCGCTCGCGGATTGAGCGGTATGCACGCGCCATCAATCAGGTCATCCATGTCCCGCTTTAAAAATACCAGGACAGCCCGCGCATCATTCTCCGTCTTCATGCCGCGCCCGATGAGAGTATGGCGGCTACCGCCTTCCTTGTGACGCTCAACGCCGCCAGCTACCAAGCGGCCAGCTTCAACGATGCGTTCACGCTCCAACAATTTATAATCCTCCACCGCCTGATAAATGATGGCGCAGATCAATCGTTGCACGCATGTAATCTCAACCTGCTCCTGGCCTTGCTGCTCGATGTCATCACTCATAAATCAGTTTCGGTATGAATTGTGCAAAGTCTGCGCGTCCCATTCCTTAATATTGCGGACGGCCACCTGTAAAAATTCCTCCGGGTCTTCCTTGTTCGTCCAGACCGTTGCCCAGCAATCGAGCAAATAACGCGGGTTATGGACGCCAAGCCCCAGCGCAGTCAGCGCAATCATTAACGGCACATGCGAGGCAATCAGTTGGTGCGCGTCCATTGGCAGCGCACACGCGGGCAGTTCCGCTAGATGCTCCGCAGTCTCGTCAAACTTCTGTTGCAGCAAAAGCAACTGACACAACGCGCCGTTCGGGTCCAATGGGTTTGGCTGGCTCATTGTCCTGGAACCTCGTAAATTTCGGATATAATAATTGAAGTCGCCGCGTCATACGTGTCGAACTCACATGTTAAATAACAGCCGCCAGCGTGGAATGTGCCTATCGCAAATGGCCCATCGTTAAGGTGAATCAAATAATCTTTTCCATGAACAAGGTTTTCTCTGTAAACCCGTTTCAGGGTGATTTCATTACACCACTTGATGCCAAGATGCGTTGCCAATCCCTTCGCCGCACCAAGAGCGTTATGAAGACCCTGTAACTGTTGATCTTCCAGCGTTGGGCGTGTCAGTTCCGTCTTGTGGCCGCAGGCAACATCATCAGCCCACAAATGCCGATAGGCATGGAAGCATTGAAGCTCTGATTCGAGAATTTGAATTTGACGCATCACCTTGGCGTCGATCTGTTCCATTTTCATTGTGTGAATTTCCAGTAACCGCCCGTTGGTCCGCCCTGAGTGAAAGTAATCAGCCCCATGGAGCCAACTGGGGGCAGCGGGAAAACCCCATGACCGACCAGCGAGAAGGCTTCGTTAATGCCCGCCGCCTCAACCATTATCATGGAAGGAAACGACGCCACCACCTTGCAGCGGAATTGCGTTCCATAAACCCATGTGCGGCGGATAACACTCATGGGCGGTTAAACTCCACCTTCTTTGTTTGCCATTCATCCTTGCCACCGCTCCGCTTCCACATCTCCGCAGCAACGCGGTCAGTTACCTTGCGGTAGTAGATTTGCGCGGCCTGTAGCTCGCTCAATACGGGATTTTTCAGCGGGGCTTTGTCGATTGACTTCATAAGTTTTAACCGTTGCTAAAATCTTCGTGCAAAGCTTCCTCTGGTGAATAGCCATCGACCCCGTAGGTTTCCCAAAAAGTATCCAAGCCCGTATTCTCTATGCCGTATTTAGTGAAGCTGTGTTTCTTTTGGGCAACGTCTTTGATCGCGGCAATCCATTGCTCCCGGTTCAATCCAACATGCCCGTCCTCTTTCAAAAGCATTTGGTCCAGTGCGTCCGCGATCTGTTTCATTTTCCCGTCAGGGTCCGCGTCGATTTTCGCTTCCGTCTCAGGTCGAACCGCCGTATTCCAATGCTCGACATCAATAAAAAGCTGCTGAATTTCAATGCGTTGTTTACGCGCCGATTGGATAATTTGCTGTCTGGTTTTCATAAGGTTTTGAGAGTGAGCCGGGAGCATTACGCCCCCGGCTCGCTTGCTTGGTTTGGTCAGGTCGTGGCGGTAGGTTCGGCGGCATCGACACCAGGCGCGGGAGCAGGTTCAGGCTCCGTTACAGGCGCGGGCACCGGAAATGCATCCTCGACGTGCAGGCAGTCGCTCAGGTTGACGGAAGGCAAATTCCAGATGCCCTGATTCGGGAGAATTTTCCCGTTGCAGGTCGTGCAACCCGGACTCGCCTCAACCAGAATCCCTCCCGAGGCTTTGCCTTGGTTATCCTTGTTTACGACTTGATCTCCAACTTTGGCCAGACGGCCATTTTTATAATGCATACTATTCCTTTCGTTGCTCCAATCGCCACAATTAGCGATTGGAAATGGTAAATTCTTTTGCAGGTGTTTGGCCCGCCGCAATAAATCACGGCGCACTTCCTCGCGAGTCTGGCGATGTTTCGGAGTCGCACGACGCACAGAGCCATTGCCCTGCACGGTATAGCCGTCGCCCGATCTAAAATTGAACGTCTTCCCCACAGCCAAACCGTTTTTGACATCCTCGCCCGCGTCGTTTTGGGTCGTGTCGTTTTTGTGCAGCACCATGACCTTGCGGCCTGCCCGTCTTAAGTCTCTTTGGATTCCCATAAACTCGTTTTACGTTGGTATGCTATATGCCTGGGGATGCGTGCTACCCAAGACATACAGCGGGTGTTTCGGTGTTCCGCCCTTATTGATCGCGAGGCAGTAAATCGGCTTCTTCCATTCAATCGAAGCCTTCAACAGTTCTCGGGATTGATTCTTGAAAGTTCCATCAATGCCCCACGCGGCAATGATTAAATCCGCCTCCCCTGCCACGGCATTAATCCACTTCATGTTGTCCGGTCCAATCGGGTCCGGCGCGGCCCTCATGTCGGGCGGCAGTGTGGCGCGGAAAGCAAAAAGGTTCGTCATGCAAATCGCCCCATATCCCCAACTCTGCGCGAACCCGATGCACCGCGTAATGGTGTTGTCGTCCTGCGTCTCGTCCGCCGTGGAAGGATTCAGGCCAATGAACATCACGAACTTGCTAGAGAACAAATCGAACTCGCGCCATAGCGTATAGCGATGCTTGCGGTCCGGTGAGAATTGGCAGGCGCGGTCAATCATATTTTTCCTGAACGACGAATTTTGCCGGGTTAACCCCTTCGCTAAAGGACAACGCCATTGGAATTAACCAGCGAAGGTTGGGCACAATCTCTTTCGGCAATCTATCCACGCAATGCAGGCGAACCTTTTCCGATTCCATCGTTTGGACCTTCAGCAGCGTTCGATACAGCACGAAGTCGTGGAAGCAGTAGCACACGCCCCAATCCCCGGTGAGATCACAAAACGGCCTCCAACCAGGTATATCCAAACCCGCTTCCTCTTTGAACTCGCGTTGCATCGCCTGAAGGGGCGATTCTCCCCGCTCAAGTTTCCCGCCTACGCCGTTCCACTTCCCCGCCATCCAAGCGGGCTTCAGCTTCTCAATCAGAACGACGTGTTGCGCGTGCGGGTCGAACAAAAACCCAAGGCAATATTGCTGTGGCGTATGGTTCATAAACTCGTTTCAGGTTGTTTGTCCTCGTCACAGTCCGGGCAGTTCTCCGTAACCATTTCCACTCCCGGCTTTGGACGGAAGCACGCAGGCCGCACGACCCACAACCAGGCATCGTTCCTGTAAACCGCGATGCGTTTGCAGCGCAGGCATTGCTTGACCATCATTGCCAGGATGTCGCTCATGGCCCCATCACCTCCGACAAGGCCGCTGATGCGGCAGCAGCCAGTTTACGGACATCGTCCTGCATTTGCGTTTGTCCAACCAACCCCTTTTCCTTGTCATAATCGTCTAGAAAAAGAGCCAAGGCGTAGAGCTTGATTGGCGGTATTACCAAAAGCGCAGCAACCAACCCGTCGTGCAGATTTACACACTTGGCGATATGGCGAAGGTGGACGGCGTCTTCTTCCCACTCAAAGTTGGAACTATGCGTGTCGCAAATCTTTCTGCTTTCTGCATCGCGCAAGCAAAGGTGTTCGCTAACTTTTACAGGTAACTTAATTTTTATTTCACTCATACAAATGGCATCACAATTTGGCCGGTTATCTTTTCGTAAACATCGCGCAGGGTGATCTTCAGCACCTTCCGCGAACCGCACTTGCGGAAACAGATTTCCTTCGACTTGATTTCAAAATGAACCTTCACTGGCTTTGCTCCGTCCTCGAACTTCCCCAGCCGCTTAATTGCTTTCGGCTTCCGTGTTTTCACCGTGGGGGGGGTATTCATAAACAGGTTTATGGTTGTTTCTTGCGATTCTTTCCCACGACCGGCTTACCGGCAGTATTAAGGCCGTGATCTGAAAGCAGCTTGTGGGCTTTGACTGCTTCGTCATGGCCCTTGACGATGATAACCGCGCCGTCCGCCCGTTTGATGCAGTCACCGAGAAAGAAGATTGAGGCCGCGTCCGTGTCTTGGTTGGCTTGCTCAACCAGTCTTTCCAGTGAGGTGACGTAATATTTTTCCAGTGATAGTTTTTTCATATTTTTCCCGCCCGCTCTTGGATAAACTCCGAAATCTTGGTTAGCTCCGTCGCATTCACCATGTCAGACGTGAGCCGGAAAACCACCCAGCCCAACCTCGAAGCGGTGTTGTATTTGAAACAGTCCTCGCGAAACCCTTCCGGCTTCGTGTGCCTGCTTTTCCCGCTGCTGGTCCCGCCTTCAATCTCAATGGCAACCTTCGTCGGCTTGTGCGCGAAATCGAATCGCCAACGGCGCGGCGCGTCGAACCGATGCTCCAAAGTCACGTCAGTCTGACCCTTGATCGCGTGAACCCAAAGCCGCGTGAATTTTAGTTCCAGTGGACTCATGCGCCCTGCAACTCCTTCAATCGCGCCTGACCCTTCCGCGATATGGGCAACTCAGCCATGCCAGGGCGATACCCCGGCCACTCATTCGACTCCACGCACCGCGCATAAGCCGCGAGGATGCGCCGATACTCAATCATCCCCAGTTCAAGAAATTCCCGCGAGAGCGGCCACTGGATGCTATCAAAAGGCTCGTCGTCATCGAATGGCACGAACACAAACCCGCTCGCCCCTGTGATGCTTAAGTAACTCGCCGCCTGAATGTGATAGCCATAATCCAGCACCGCGTATTGGAACGCCTTTTCCGTCGCCTCGCCCGGTTGGACCTTCTTGGGGTCAAAGAGCCAGGTGGAGCCGTCCTGCGCGTGAGCAATCAGGTCTGGACGGCACTTGAGCAAGAGGCCGGTCAATTCGTCCCGCTTGAAAAATGAAACCTCCCGCTGGCCATTCTTCAGCGCGGACCCAAACGGCTCCAACTTCGTCACGCTCGCCACAATTTTGGGCAGTCGTGATTCCTGCTCGCGGTCGATGATTGGCCGGTCAGAATGCTCCTTGACCCATTGCTTGCAGAAGTCCGCCCCGCCGTGCCAAGGCTTTTCAATATCCGGCTCGCCCTTCTTCCCCTTCGCCGGGTAGTGCGTTGGTGGAATGTGATAAGCCGTCGCGAGAAATTCCGGCTGCAAAATAGCCGTGTGTGAGATCGAACCAAACTCCATGTCCTCAGTCGCCACCCTTGGCTTGGCAGCTTTGAAGTGTTTGGGCGTCCCCGCCTCGTCAAACGCCTTCAGCGTGGACTGTGAGACACCCGGCGCGGCGTGATAAACATCGGCGGGGAGATCAAACCAAACCCCCTCAGTGTCCGGTTGAAATGGCTGTGTAGATGCTTGCATGATGGTTCGTTGTTAACTGATTTTAAATCGTCGGCCCGCTTGTTACGCGGTTCGCAGGCCGGGGAGTCAGAAGGTAACCAGCGTCCTATTACACGCCGCCGCAATCTCCCAAATTTTACTTCTTCGCGCCGGTGCCCTTGAGTGTGATGCACTTTGAAACCGAGCGGTGATCACTGGAGAACACCTTGACCCATTGCGTTGGCAGCTCAGACCAGGAGCCGTATTTATCGGCGTCATCAAGCCGCTCTGTCGTCTGTGCCCAAGTGCGGAACGCATCGAACGTAACCCCGGCATCATTCATCAACGCCTCAAGGCTTTCCTGTGGCGTCATTTCCCCCGCTGGCATCAAAGACCCTTGCGTTGTCGCAGAAGCGTTAGGAGCCTTCACAGCCTCAACCGTATTTTCTTTAACCGGCTCAGTGGCAGGCTTGCCAAACTGGGGAGCCGCAACCTGCTCTTTTTCTGCGGGCGGCAACAAATTGGTTTCCGCTTCCGCTTCACCGTCCGGCTCCGTTGTGCCAGTCAAACGCTCGTAAATCCGTTTATAGAACTTCCGCTCCGCTTTCCCGATGTAACTGTCCGCGCCCGCCCATTCATCACCCTTGCAGGCGATGCTGGCTTTCATCGAATCGGGCTTTCCCTTGTAAGTCCAGGAAGCCTCACAATCCACGATTGCCCCGCCGCTGCTGATACGCGGGACTGCGGTGGCGGGTTTGAAATCCGCGAAGCCTTCCAACTGCTTCAGCTTCCATTGAAAGCCCTCCTTGGTGATGTAGCAACCGCTGGCGATGATGTTGAACTGGTTCCCAATCGTCTTGACGCCGCGCATGGTCGCTTCAATGACGCAATCCTTAACCACGTCCTCGGCATAAGGCTTGTTGTAGGCGTTGTCTTTCTTGTTCCACACCTTCGGGTTTTTGTCCGTCATGAAACCGAGCTTGGTATTCTGAAGCTTGACGAATCGCTCCATCATGGCCGGTGTGATCGCCTCGCGCAGTTGAACCATGGCATCGGCCACGGCAAAGGTTTGTTCAAAGCTCCCGGCGATGCCCAGTGTTGAAAGCGCATTGGCCGCTATTTTGTCAAGATTCTCGATCTCGCTTTTCTTAATTGTTACGTTGCTCATGTGATGTGTTAGTTAAGGTTGACTATCTATAAACTCGTTTACCGTTAAACTGGTGTGTTCGCATCCGTCCTCAGTCGAAGGTCGCGGCGATGGTCTGCATGGCATCTAGGGCAAAGTCCGTGGCCTACAATGGGCGTCTCTGGCCGGATAATGTTGACCTTGCCGCCATTTGAAAAAAACTTCTTACACCAAGAGCATTGCCACCATTTTTTAGGGATGCGGCTGATGTAGTTAAGAAACCAAGCCGCAGCCGCAGCCGGTAAAACCACCAGCAAAATCAAAACCCATATCGGCACGTCAATCATAGTCGTTGCTGTCATTGTTTCCCTTTCTCAAGCATCCCGAACGACGCCGCAATCGTTTCCAACGGCACCCCCGCATTCCGCGCCATCGCCGCAATGATGGTCCGGGGATGATACCGCCTGACCTTCTGCCCCGATTTGAAAACCGGAATTTCCGGCTTCAACCCCTGCGACTTTTCCGAAAGCACCCTTGGCGTTACCCGGAGCCACTTCGCCGCCTCGTCCGGCAAAAGCATGTCGTCCAGATCGGGAGATTCTGTTTTGGTAGATGCGCTCATGGGGTTGGTAGTTATTGGGGAGGCCAAACTTTGAAGCGTGAGCGGTATTTCAGGCATTCTTCCACAATCCGCACCATCGCCTTGCCGGTTTTTTCAGACTCCCCGCGCAGATACTTGTCAATCGGGTCGCTGAACTCGAAGGGGATTATCGCGGCCTTTTTAACCTTCCGGCTTCTCCGTGGTTTTTCTTGCTGTTTTGACTGTGACGCCCTCCGTATTTTTCCATTCGCTAGGTTCATTAACTACGTAGAGTATATATCCGTATATACCGCGCAACTAAAAACTTTACTTGGCTGTATATTAGTATATACCTAAGTCGCCGATGGGCTTTGTTATATGACCGAAACCAATCCAAAAATAATCAGGAAGAAACTCGTCAACATCACGAAAGAGATGGACGACGAAATCAAACACCGCCAAAAAGAGACACGGCGCACTGAGATGCAAATCATTCAGGACGCCATTATGATGAGGCACGTCGGCCTCAGTGACCTTGCCCGCGAGCGGCTCGGGGAGTTCGCGAAAGAGCGTGGCGTGAGCTTGGAACGCGGCATGGATTTGCTTTTCTTGGAGATGAAGGCTTTAAACCAGCGCGTTGGAGGCGGTCGAGGCAGGAAATAATTAACATGCTAAATGCTGATTGCTTTTCACACTTCTTCATAATGATGGTTCCTTGTCTGGTTGTTGCAGTTCAGATTCTACCGCTATGAGAACACCAACCCCCGGACATAGCCTGTCCACCCCCTGCGATTTTATGAACGTCTTTTTCACCGTTGTAAAGCGTCGCCGGATTATAGGGGTGCGACCAGCGCGCCCCATCCAGAAGGCACGGCTACGCGCCCAGAAGAAGAGACAACACCAGCCGCACCCGATTGGGCGCGTTTACAACTGGTGGTCTTCTCCTGATAAAATAGCCGTTTTTCTGGATGACCAACCAACGCTAAATGATTTGCACCATTACGAACTTAACACCCAATCATGTCAACGGATATTAGGCTTTTACACCGTTCCAAATTGACGACTTGACAGGTAGGATGCTGGCTTACAACACAACCAATAAAAGTAAAACATGAGCTTAAATATCTTCGGAATCGGAAAACCCAAAATCATCTGTTCAAATTGTGGACAGATCGGGAAGACACGTTTAGACACACCCGGCAGCGGCCTATTAGAAATCCTCCTTTGGCTGATGTTCCTACTCCCCGGCATCCTCTATTCCACCTGGCGCATTACAAAACGCCGTGAAGTTTGTAAAACCTGTGCCTCCCCCAACGTCATCCCTATAGGCACCCCGCGAGCGCGACAGCTTGCCGCCCAATTCAACGCCCCGCCCGTAAATCGGTAACTGGCAACGGCAACAAACCGGCAACAGAATATTTCCACTGTAAAACGCCAATGAATTTAAGTTTCGTTACCTCGTTCGCAATGAGAAGGTCAGGGGTTCGACTCCCCTCGGCTCCACCATTCAATCAATCAATCAAGGGATATTTCAAATTCTGCATTCCAGCTTTAATGCTTCACCGAAATGGCGAGCAGATACCAGGCGGCGTGCGGGAGCCATTGCTCGGTCCAACGCCAGTCTTCATCCTTGCCGGTGGCGGCAAAACCAAGATTGAAATCGATGTCGGCGGGATTGGTGTGCCCGCCGGTGATGCCGTTGTAAATGCCGCCGGGGGCATTGTTATACTCGTAAGACTCGAAAAACATGTATGCGGCATTATTACGTCCGGCGCCGTGCAGCATGCAACAGTCGAAGGGATTCAAACCAAGGATCCAATTCAATTGGTTCGCGGCGTAGGCTTGTAACTGGTTGCAAAACGCAGGGTCGCTTTTGAAATGGTTGGCGGCCAGGCGCGCGGCGGAAGCGAGGGAAGATAAACGGGCGTTTTCACCCTGCCACCACGGGGCAGTCTCGGCATCGTGGGGATAGAAGAACGAGACGCGGCGATTGCCGTTGGTGCTCTGGACGAGTTGACGGGCGTAGCCGAAGGGATTGTTGACAGCCTCGGTGGTTGTCAGCTCGAAGGTCATTGCTTTTCTGACGGTGGCTAGCACTTTGCCGCGCGTGGTTTCGTCGGCGATATCATAATATTCGAGCAGGCTCACCACGGGCATGCCGGCGTCGGCAGCGTGGAAGAAGGGACGGTCGCTGTCATCGGCGCGCCAATAGTTGGTGTAGTTGCCGCTGGTGGTCAAACGGCCCATCAGATTTTGGGCGCGCTTGTCGGCAGCCGTGCGGTACTGGGCATCGTGTGTGGCTTTGTAAAGTTCCGTGGTGGCCAACAAGGCGCAGTAATCGTCCACAATGTTTTCCCTGCCATCGTTGGCGTAGAGCAAATTATTTTGTTCAAGGTAGGCAAAGGCGTCTTTTGCGGCCTTCAAATAATCTGCATTCGAAAATTGACCTGAGACATCACAAGCGCCGGCCCTTGCCAGTGCGGCGATGGCCATGCCGCCGCCCGCGCGGTAACCGACTTCATACGGAAACTGACCGGAAATGGGATTGGTGTCGCCGATGCTGAATTTATTTTTAGTGGCCACCGTTTTGATGGCAAAGCCTTTTCCCTCCTTGGCGATGCGACGGTCTTCGGCTTTCTTGCCGGGGCCGGGCGCGCCGACGCTGCGATAAAAGGAACCGGACGGGTTCTTAACCCTGACCAGGTAATCCGCGCCGAACATTGCCTCGTCCAGGAGACGCCGTTTAAACTGGGTGAAGCTCTGTTCCTTCCGTTCATCGAGATCGGCGTAGGTTTTTAAAAGGCTCCAATCGGCGAGTGGGATTTGCTGGGGATTGAAATAGGTTGAAAACGAGAGGTGGGAAAGATGCTTGCCATAGTCGCCGGTGGCGTCGTACCAACCACCGTGAACGTCGATGGTATTGGTCGAGCCGCCTTCAAATTTCTGGTGTCTGTCGGCAATGTCCAGCAGCCCCGAGCAGCGCTGGCCTTTGAAATAGTAAATGACATTGGAGAGGGTGTTTTTTTCCAGAAGGTCATGCTGAATCAGAAACGGAAAGGAGCGGACAATGCCTTTATCGGTTGAACACTCGATGATGTAAGTTCCTTCGTTCGTCACCGCGCTGAAATCGACGGTCCAGAAAGACCAGTCTTTCCATTGTTGCACCGGACCTTTTTGGGCGGCGAGGCCGGAAAAAACCTCTTTGCCGGTGAGAGCGTCGATTATTTTGAAAGCTTGGATGTCGTCGCCCTCGTGGCCGAGAATCACGGCGCGTTTTTGCCCCTCCTTTTCGTAACCTATATGATTGGCCAGGACTTTGATGTTCTGGGCAAAGCCAACATGGCAGAGGAGGAGCAAAGGGAGCAGGAGCAATTTTGGGATCAACGTTTTCATGGTGCTTTGGAAGATGGGCAATCTGGTTATGTTTTTATCTTACCAGAAAAGCTGCGGCCACGGCAATCAGGCATATGCCCCCGAAGCAGAGCAGTGTCAGGAATGCCCGTGCGCCTCTGGTTTGAAAGAGATAGACGGGCATGATTACCGGCCAGGCGAAAAAAACAAACGAGCCGAAATCGTAACCCAGCCGACGATCTCGCTTCCGTGCGTCGGCCGTGACCCAAAACGCCATGATCAGTGCGAGGGCGATTCGTGATACCATATCGGCACGGGTCGGCAATTCGCCGCCCTGGCCCCGGGCCTTGGCCAAGACAAGTGCGAACGCAAGCGCGTAAAGCCACAGCACCAGTGTGGGAGCAACCATTCCTTTTAGCCATTTTGGCATAGTAGCGTAGCCAGGTTATGGCAAGCAAAGCGTCAGGTCAATTTGAGACGGCTGCGTTCCGATATTAAGAATGGAATAGGGCCTTTGGAATCGCTTGTCCAGCGGCTTTATATTTTAAAATTATTCTGAAAGATTCGCTTGTTTTGCTGCGTAGTAATAATAACGGGAGGCTTATGTGTCGAGGATCCCAACTTCGTGGGATGAGCCAGCCCTAGCAAGCAATAGGGCTGGTCTTTTTGTTGGAGCGATGCGGCGCAGGGCATTACTTAGCCGCAGTGGACTGACTGCGGTTGGCCAACCGAGCGGCGATCCATTGATCAATCGCCGGGAGTTCGCGTTGTTTAAGCGCGGCTTTGAGGCGGATGCCGGCGGCGGTTTCACGGGCCTTGACGAGAGCGGCTTCGGATACATGCGCCCGGACGTAAACCTCGAGTTCGTCGGCACGGGCGGAATCGCAGAAGGAACCGAGGATGGAAGGGACATAGCCGTTGCGCCGGAAAGTTTCCACCTTCTCCAACAGTTCGGGCATGTGCTGTTGGGCAAAATCCCAGGCCAGTTCCGGTTGTTCGCCGACGCCCGCCACTTCGGAGACCAGGCGCGTGGCTTCCTGCGGGACAGTTTCATCGGTCAACGAAATGGGCAAGGTCAATTGGCCCAATTCCGGATCCAGCGCGGCGGCCAGGGCATGATAATAAAGCTGCCGCTCCTCGGTGCCTTTGGCGTTGCGGGCCAACTCATGCAGTTGGTCGTAGGTTTTGCGGTCGCTGTAACGGCCCACCATGGTAAGCACCGGCCAGCGCAAATCAGCGGCGAGTGATTCGGGCCGGAGGAGAAAATTTTCGTAACGCGCCCGCGCCTGGGCAATCACCGCTTGATCGCCAAAGTTTCCGAGGTCCGTGATGACGCGACTGCGCAGCAAGGAATCAGGGCTGGATTCGTTGGGTTTGCGATCCCAGCCGAGCCGTTGCAATTGGGGACGCAGCAGCGAACAGGCATATTCCCGAAACGCGGCGCGGCCCGGTTGTCCCCGCTCCAGTTCGGCAATAATATCGAGCGTGGAAATAATCTGGTTCCAAATGGCGAAGACCTTTTCGTCCCGGAGCGATTGGGTCAAATCCAGATAGGCCGGGGCGGCGGCGCGTCCGGCTTCCACCATGGCCCAGACATCGTTGAGGAGATCGAGCCGGTCGAGGGCGGGCAGTTCGTTGATGCGCTGCTGGAGCGCCTGAAACAACCGGGGTTCGTAGGCCACGCGATAGTAACCCGCATCACCGGCGTTTATCTTGATGACTTTGCCGCAATCATGGAATGGCAACGAAACCACCTTGTCCGTCAGGAGCGTGAAACTGATTGCTTTAGGATGATCGATGAGCATGCAGGCGATCGGTATCTGCCATTGGAGCGATTGCGCGTTGGGGTCTTGCACGGTGAAGCGCTCCTGTTCGAGCGTGAGAACTTGTTTCGCATCGACGCAGGCGGTCCGCACATGGACCACTGGCAGGCCGGGTTGTTCGGTCCAACCGACGGAGATGGCGTTGACCGGTTTGCCGGAAGCTTTTTCGAGGGCTGCCCAAAGGTCCGCCGTGGTGGTGTTGGAATAACGGTGGTCGGAAATATATTGGCGGATGCCTTTGCGAAACAGGTCTTCGCCGAGATAATTTTCCAGCATGCGCAGGAATGACTGGCCCTTTTGGTAAGTGATGTGGTCAAAGGCATCGTTGGCCTGGCTCTCGTTGAGCACCGGTTTTAGAATGGGATGGGTCGTGCTACGGGCGTCCTCGTTCATGATGCCGCTTTTGACCGAGGCGGCGCTCAGGCCGACCTGCCAGTCCGGGTTGAAATGGTCGGTGGTCTTGGCCGCCATCCACGAAGCGAAGCCTTCGTTGAGCCAGAGATTGTCCCACCAGGCGGTAGTCACCAAATCACCAAACCATTGATGGGCCATCTCGTGGGAGACGACACTGAAGATGCCCTGCCGGGTGGATTGGGAACTCGTCGCGGGATCGTAAAGCAGGAGTCGTTCGTTATAAGTGATGCCACCCCAATTTTCCATGGCGCCGCCAAAACCGCCGGGGACGGCAATCTGATCCAATTTGGGCAGCGGATATTTGATGCCAAAGTATTGATTGTAGTAGGCGAGCACTTTTTTGGTGACTTCCAGGGCATAGCGCCCCTGCTCTCTTTTGCCTTCGGTGGTGATGATGCGGATTTGCACGCCATCGACTTTGCCTTTCAATTCCTCCAGCTCGCCGGAAACCAGCACCACAAGGTAACTGGCCATGGGCGGAGTGCGTTGGAAAGTGATTTCCTGCAGGCCGTCGCCCGCAGGGGCCTGGCGCTCAATGGGCATGTTGGAAACGGCGAGGTGCTGCGCGGGCACCACCACGGTCAAGGCATAGGTGGCGCGAAAGACCGGCTCATCCCAACAGGGAAACATCCGCCGGGCATCCGTCGGCTCCATCTGGGTGGCCAACATTATTTTTTTGCCGGCCGGGGTGGCATATTTGACGCGGAAAAGTCCCTGGGCGCGTTCACACAGTTTGCCGGTGAATTCCAAGGCGATACGGTATTTTCCGGGCAGAATTTTTTCCGGGAGCGGCAGGGTAAGCGTCTGTTTATCGGCATCCAACCGGGGCCCAAGCTCGACCGGTTTGCCGGCAGAATCTGAGCCAAGAAAAGTTGCCTTCGTGACTTCCATTTCCAGGGCGTTCAGGACGATTTCATTTACCGGCGACAACACTTGAACCTCGATGGTCACGGACCCGTGCGTGATGAATTTCTCCAAGTCCGGCTGCAGGCGGATGGTGTAATGGAGTGGGATTACGGTCTTGGGCAATTGACCGGGCGTGGCTGCAAACGAAAACGGAGCCTCAGCGGCGGCAGTGGATGCGAGGGCGGCCAGAAATAAAAAAGCAAGCAACCGAAACCAGCGTGGCTTAATCATGGCGACACCATCCTGCATAGAATATGTGGCGTCAATCATGTTTGGCAACGCGCGGTATTGACTTCGTGGCCGAGTTCTCCAACGTTGGCGGGAATATGAAATCGTCCGGGCCGTTAAAACATTTTGTCATACCGTTCCTGATTGCGCTGGTGCTTTATGCGGTGGCTTACACGTACATCGAGAATCGACGCACGCGGCAGGGTCCGTGGGAGATGAGTTTCAAGGCCGATAACTCCGGCGCACCCACCTTGGAGATCAACGAGCCGAAGCTCAATTTGGCCCACGTGCAAATCTCCTTTCCGAATGAGAAGTGGGCAACGACCAATGTGAATACGAATTTCCGGGAGCCGAAGCAGGTGCCTTTCGCGGTGCCGTTTGGCACTTGTATTTTCATGGATACGACGTTCCAGCCGGGCACGGTCGTTTTTAATCTGTTCGGCCACGAAGTGCAGCTCATCCCGCGGGTATTGACGATTGATCGCAAGGAGTATGAATGGAAATCGGGCGGGACGTACGTGGTGACGAATGCGCCGATTTTGACGAATGCGGTTGGGGTGATGCCGTCTGCGAAGTAGGGAGCCGTCCGCGGTTTTTTTGGCGAGATGGCAATCGACCGTGTCGTGGGAATGTGTGCAGTGGCTTGTGGTCTGCGGGTTGCGAGTCGGCGCGTCGCAGAGAGAGCGAAGGAGGAGCCTAGCAGCCCCGATTGGTAATCGGGAATGCGGTGAGGACTTTTGCCGGGGCCTACGCTCTGCGGGCTGCCAGCCCGCGATACAGCCGACTGCCAGTCGGCGCTACGAAGGAGAGCCGGGGCGGGTTCTGAACATTTGAAATGGCAGTTTGGAATTCGAGGCTTAATTTTCCGGTTTGCAAAACGGAGAGTGGAATTTTGGCGGGACGCGTAGTGAGGCGCGGCTCTCGACAATTGGCGTACGAACAGCCATCATCGAGCACCAATGACAGGCAGCGTCCAAATACTCCGGAGCTTCTGCGATATTGCACGACAAAAGGACGTAGCGCCGGTTGGCAACCGGCGAAGCGGATTCTGCAACCAAGCTCGCAATCCGTCTGCGCCGCAACAAGCTTTCAGCATACTCTACTTGAGCATGGCTGACCCGGAATCCAATCCCGGACTGGATCGCACGCGGCACGCATTACGTGTCAGCGGCGTCCCACGAGATGACAGGAATCCGCTCCGCAGCGGCATTCACACGCGCGGATATCTGCCCCATGTCAAACGCGAAGGCGCTTCCTACTTTGTAACCTTTCGCCTGGCGGATTCATTGCCGCAAAATGTGCTGCTCGGATTCAAACGTCAGCAGGCGGAAAAACTGCGCGCCCTTGCACCGGGCGCACAGACCGCACGCGAGCAAATTGACCGCGAGTTTCGACGCCAGATAGAGCGGTACCTTGATCGCGGGGTCGGCGCTTGTCAGTTAAAACGGCCGGAGGTGGCGCGAATGGTTGTCGAAGCGTTGCGGCACTTTCATGAAAAGCAATATTTGCTCGATGAGTGGGTGGTCATGCCAAATCATGTGCATCTCCTGTTGTGGCCGCTGCCAAATTTTACACTCAGTGATATTCTACTCAGCCACAAGCGACATACGGCGCGACAGGCGAACTTGATTCTCGGCCGGACCGGTAACGCGTTCTGGCAACACGAGTCGTATGATCACTGGATACGCGATGATCAGGAAAAGTCGCGGATTCGTCGCTATATTCGTAGTAATCCAGTGGCGGCGGGGTTGTGTTCGGTGCCGGAGGAGTGGAGGTGGAGTAGTGCGTTTTTATCCAAGGAAAAGTGATGCGGGCTGCCAGTCGGCGTTACGAAACGAAAGCGGTGAATGGGCTCGGTAGCGCAGATCGGGAATCTGCCGTATCGCAGATTGGCAATCAGCAATGTGGTGAGGGTGTGTGTAATGGCCTAAGGTCTGCGGGCTGCCAGCCCGCGATACAGCCGACTGCCAGTCGGCGCTACGGAGGAGAGCCGGGCGCGGAGTCACTGCCACGCTTGGACATTTTCCAGTCTGGGAAGTCACAAAAAGCGTAAAAGGCCCATGAACACGTGGGTTTTCGTGGTTTTGGCTTCAAAAAACCTGAGCGACACGAGCGACACGAGCGACAGTCAGGGTTTTGGGTTTGTGGTGAGATATCGCGGACGATGAACTAACAAACAAACAAAAAACTAAATAAGGAAAACGATTATGATCACACGCGTTGGAAAGATTGCGCGGTTGCCGTTGGCGGTGCGGACCGAATTGAATGAGCGGCTGCAGAATGGGGAGTCGCACCGGAATCTCGTTGCCTGGCTCAATGGGCTGCCGCCGGTGCAAGAGACGATGGCGCGGGAGTTTGGTGGCAGGCCGATCTCAGCTCCGAACATGACAGCGTGGAAGCAGGGTGGGTATATGGAATGGGAGATGCGCCGGAAAATATTCGAGCAGACGCGGATCCTAACCAGGGAATATCATGGATAACAGGGAAAGGGTACTTCCGCACGGGTCACTGTGGGGACAACAAGGTAAAACAAGGTAACTTGAGGCAGTTCGAAAAATTAAGGCAAAACTTGAGGAAAATTTAGGTGAATTAAGCAGATTCGAGGCATGTTTTTTGAGGCGCTTGACCAGCCTATATGAAGACAAAACAAAATGTTTGGGGTTCCGGATGGGTGTCGCGCTTACAGCGCTTGGAGGGTGGCGGTGGGCAAAAGTCACCGGGGGGCGGTTTTGGAGCGCCGGGTGGTTCGGCTGGGACCGGCGGGGTCCTTCCGGACGGGTCATCAGACGCCACGCCTCGGCAGGCGGGAACGCCTACCACTACATCGGAGGTGCGTCAGCCCGGGCTATCACATGGCGGGCTTTCAGCCCTTTGGATGGTTCCGGGATCCGGGAACGGAAGGTATCGGAAGGCTAGTCAAGGTATCGGAAGGTTGTTTTTTTATGGGACAAGGTTGGTCAAGGTTCTGCCACACCCTCCGGGGTGGTGGGAGTTTTTTGGGGGCGGTTCCGGAGTGCTTGCGCACGGCCATTATGGGGACAACAAGCTGTAACAAGGTAAAACAAGGTGGATATTCTTATGGTCAAGTTGGAACAAGACGCTGGCGGACGACCCTTATGGAGAAAGCCGGCGCGATGGTTTCGGCACTGTTTGTTTTGCTCCGAGCTGGGTGTTGCGCAAGCGGGCGCCGGCGAGGATTTGCTTGCCCCGGCTTGCAATCTTGGGTATCGACATCATGTTCATTTCGTTCGGGTGGAAGGGGTTGGCGGATAAATGGGCGGCTCATTACGGCGCGCCTGACAACTCCGGCATAGAAAGTCATATCGTGGATAAAAAATTCTTCAGAGTTCGATCATCTACTGGCTCCAGTTCCGCGGGTGCCCGGCTGCGCGCCGCCCTCGAAGCGGAACGTCCCTTGCAAGTCATGGGGGTGATCAACGCCTATGCCGCCTTGCTGGCGGAAAAATCCGGTTTTCGCGCACTCTATCTTTCTGGTTCGGGCGTGGCGGTGGCTTCGTATGGGTTGCCGGACCTGGGAGTCACCACGCTGAACGATGTGCTGATTGACGTCAAACGCATTACCAGCACCACCACCCTGCCCTTGCTCGTGGATGCCGACACCGGCTGGGGTGATCCCGGGCGGACGGTCCGCAAAATGATCCAGGCCGGGGCGGCGGGCATTCACATGGAGGACCAGGTGGAGGCCAAGCGTTGCGGGCATCGACCGAACAAACAACTGGTGAGCACGGCGGAAATGGTGAAGCGGGTTCGGGCCGCAGCGGCGGGCAGGACGGATCCGGCATTTGTCATCATGGCACGGACCGATGCGGTGGCGGGTGAAGGCTTGGCGGCGGGAATTGAGCGGGCGTGCCGCTATCGCGATGCCGGGGCGGACATGATTTTTGCGGAGGCGCTGGGTGATCTGAAACAATATCGTAAATTTGTGAACGCGGTGCGGGTGCCGGTGCTGGCCAACATCACGGAATTCGGCAAGACGCCGATGTTCACCGTGGAGGAACTGCGTTCGGCGGGTGTGAGCCTGGCGCTATATCCCCTGACTGCCTTTCGGGCGATGAGCGCGGCGGCGTTGAAGGTCTATCGCACTGTGCGCGCGCAGGGCACGCAAAAGGAGTTGCTGCCGGAAATGCAAACGCGCGCGGAATTGTATGAATTTTTGAATTATACGATGTACGAGCAACGGATGGATGAGCTTTTCAAAAAACAAAAAGAGTAGCGGACGGATGAATCACCGATAAAAGCAACATTATGAGTGCAGACAAAAAACCGGGCGGGCTGGCGGGAATCGTGGCGGGTGAAACGGCCATCAGCACAGTGGGCAAAGAGGGAATGGGACTGACCTATCGCGGGTATTCGATCAATGAACTGGCTGAGCGCGCAACCTTTGAAGAAGTCGCTTACCTGTTGATCTACGGGAAGCTGCCAAACGGAAACGAACTGTCGGCGTATCGCCAGCGATTGATTTCGCTGCGCGGCCTGCCGGCGGCGCTGAAAACGGCGTTGGAATTGTTGCCGGCCAGCACGAACCCGATGGATGTTTTGCGCAGCGGTTGCTCCGTCTTGGGTTGCCTGGAACCCGAGGGGCCGGGACGGGATCAATATCAAGTGGCGGACCGGCTACTGGCGGCATTTCCCTCGATGCTGCTTTACTGGCTGCATTTCAGCAAGACAGGCAAACGGATTGAGACGCAAACGGATGATCCGACCATGGCTGCGCATTTCCTGCATCTGTTACAGGGTAAACCGGCGGATGACCTTCACGTGCGGGCGATGGATGCCTCGCTCATTCTCTACGCGGAACATGAATTCAATGCCTCGACTTTTTCCACCCGCATCACCATCTCGACGTTGTCTGATTTTTATTCGGCAATCACGTCAGGGATTGGCACCTTGCGCGGACCTTTGCATGGCGGCGCGAACGAGGAAGCGATGGCGCTCATTCAAAAATTCAAAACACCGGATGAAGCCGAAGCGGGGTTAATGGCGATGTTGGCCAAAAAGGAACTGATCATGGGATTTGGGCATCGCGTGTATAAGATTTCCGACCCGCGATCCGGCGTGATCAAGGATTGGGCGAAGAAATTGGCCGGGGTCATGGGCGACCAGCGGATTTATCCGATCTCCGAGCGGATCGAGGCGGTGATGTGGCGGGAGAAGAAGCTGTTTCCAAACCTGGATTTCTACAGTGCGGCGGCGTATTATTTTTGCGGCATCCCCACCCCGTTGTTCACGCCGCTGTTTGTGATCTCACGCACCTCGGGCTGGGCGGCGCACATCATGGAACAGCGTGGCAATAACCGGCTGATCCGGCCGACGGCGGAATACACCGGGCCGGCGCCCCGTCCGTTTGTGCCAATTGACAAACGTTAATAAGACAAACCATACTAGCCATCATGTCCCGGTCCCATCGCACTTTAGGTGGCGGACCTGCGCATTATATCATGCAGCGGCGAGGCTTCACACTGATTGAACGGCTCGTGGTGATTGCCATCATCGGCATTCTCGCGGGCCTGCCCCTGCCCGCCGGATCACCGCCAAAATCAAAGGCCAGGGCATTCAACGCATGAACAACCACAAGCAATTAACATTCGCGTGGAAAATGTGCTCGGAGATCAAGCGCCGGGCGGATGACCGAACCATGCCGGAAATGTCACCGATCAATTCTCCTCGCCCAATAACAACGACGTAAGTTGGTTGCAAGCACACGCCACGCGCGAAAGCCGATAAGATTATTCTCCCACCGACCCGCCGACTGCCCTAGACTTGGAAGCGACATTTTATTTATGAACGAGCCTGCCAGTAACTTACGTCCGCCGCCGGATCGCCTGTTGGTGGAAATTGCCGACTATGTCTCGCAATATGAGATCAAGAGCGAGGAAGCCTACGCCACCGCGCGATATTGTTTGATGGATACGCTGGGCTGCGGATTGCTCGCGTTGCAATATCCGGCCTGCACCAAATTGCTGGGGCCGGTCGTGCCCGGGACGATAGTGCCCAATGGCGCGCGGGTGCCCGGCACACGTTTCGAACTGGACCCGGTCACGGCTGCGTTCAACATCGGCTGCGCCATTCGCTGGCTCGACTTCAATGACACCTGGCTGGCAGCGGAATGGGGCCATCCTTCGGACAACCTAGGCGCCATCCTGGCAGTGGCGGATTTTCTAAGCCGCCGTAATGTGGCGGAGGCCAAAAAGCCGCTCACGGTCCGCGACGTGTTGACGGCAATGATCAAGGCCCACGAAATCCAGGGTGTGCTGGCCTTGGAAAACAGTTTCAACCGCGTGGGACTTGATCATGTGCTGCTCGTGCGCATTGCATCAACCGCGGTGGCAACCCAGATGCTTGGCGGAAATCACGGCCAGATCATCAATGCCGTTTCGAACGCATGGCTCGACGGCGGGGCATTGCGCACGTATCGGCACGCGCCGAACACAGGTTCGCGCAAATCCTGGGCGGCGGGCGATGCGACCAGCCGGGCTGTGCAACATGCACTGATGGCGCTCAAGGGTGAAATGGGTTATCCATCCGCCCTCTCCGCCAAGACGTGGGGTTTCTCCGATGTTTTGTTCAAAGGCCAACCGATCAAAGTGGCCCGGCCGTTTGGCTCCTATGTCATGGAACATATCTTATTCAAGATTTCCTTCCCAGCCGAATTTCACGCGCAGACAGCGGTGGAGGCGGCGATTACTCTGCATCCGTTGGTGAAGGACCGGTGGGATGACATTGAGCAAATCGCCATTGCCACGCATGAATCCGCCATTCGCATCATCGACAAATCCGGGCCGTTGCACAATCCGGCGGACCGCGATCATTGTTTGCAATACATGACTGCGATCGGCCTGCTCTTTGGCGCCCTGACGGCGGATCATTATGAAGAGGCGACGGCGAAGGACTTGCGGGTGGACGCGTTGCGCGCCCGGATGGTGGTGAAAGAGGAGAAGCGTTACAGCCGCGATTATCTGGATCCGGACAAGCGTTCGATCGCCAATGCCGTGCAGGTGTTCTTTAAGGATGGCACATCCACCCCAAAAGTTGTGGTGGAATATCCTGTGGGTCACCGGCGGCGGCGCGCGGAAGGGCTTCCGTTGTTGTTGAACAAATTCAAGGCGAGCCTGGTTTCCCGGCTGCCAGCGCATCGCGTGGAGAACATTCTAAATGTCTGTCATGACCCGGCGCGCCTGGAAGCGGCGCCGGTGAATGAGTTTGTGGATTATTTTGTTATCTGAAGCGTAATTTATGGCATCGAGACTGACGGGAAAATGGGTTTTGATTACCGGGGCTTCGAGCGGATTCGGCGCCGCCGCCGCGCTCGCCTTTGCTGCGGAAGGGGCCAAGCTGCTCATCGGCGCACGCCGGGTCGATCGGCTGGAATCAGTTGCAGCCGAGGCGCTGAAGCGAGGCGCGCCGGCAGCGTATTTTCAGGTGCTCGATGTCAGCAAAACGGCCAGTGCAAATTCGTTTATTGATTGGGCCCGCACGAAAACCAATCAGTTGGATGTGCTGATTAATAATGCCGGTGGCGCCATGGGCATCGACCTGGTGGCCGATGGCAAGGATGAGGATTGGGAAACCATGTTGCAAACAAACGTCCTCGGCGTATTGCGCATGACCCGCGCCGCCCTGCCGCTCATGATCAATAATCCCGGTGGTTCCATAATCAATATTGGCTCATTTGCGGCGCGGACCGCATATGAGGGTGGTGCGGCTTACTGCGCGGCGAAAGCCGGTGAATTGCAAATCACCCGCGTGCTGCGACTCGAATTAAGCGGTACCGGGCTGAGGGTCAGCTCCATCGATCCCGGACTCGCGGAAACGGAATTCTCATTGGTGCGTTTCAAAGGCGACGTTGCCCGCGCGAAAAAGCCATACGAGGGAACCGAGCCGCTCACGGCGGAAGACATCGCTGAGGTGTTGGTTTGGGTCGCAAATCGCCCGCCGCATGTGAACATTGATGAAATGCTCATCAAGCCGACGGACCAGGCGGCCATCCATAAAGTCCATCGCCGTAAAAAAATTTGAGGAGTTGCCAATGCGCCTGACGGTCTTGACCAGCGTCAGGTCAGATACCGCGGTTTGCCCGCCAAAGCATGACTGCGCCGATCGCTTGAAAGATGAAGTTTGGCAGCCAGATGATCAAATGGGGCGCCCATTCGGGATGGGTTTGCAGCGACAAGCCAAGGAGGACGAAGCTGTAATAAATCGTTACCAGGATCAAGGCCATCGCAATGCCCACATTGGTTTCCCGGCGATGCGCGCGAATTCCCAGGGGAATCCCAATCAGCGTAAAGCCGAAACAGGCAAAGGAAAACGCGACTTGCCGATGCATCTGCACCCGGATGGACATGGTCATATCCTCTTTCTGCTGTCGGATGATCTGCAAGATATTGGCCAACTCCTCAGAGCTCAACCGATGGGAATCGGGCTCGCTGAAATGTTGCTCCAATTCGCGCAATTGCACTCGCAACTGATGAAATGTCATGTCGCTCACGCCCGGTTTGCCATCGGACAGAGTGGTTTGTTTAATCGACAATGGATATTCAGAGGCATTAGCCATAAACGGGATCCATTTGTCACCGTCGCGCTTCTCCTGGCGCAAGTCTTCCAGATGCAGAAACGTCTGCTGGTTGGTGGTCTGTGGGTCGAGGGTGTAGATTTTACCGCGGGGCGCCAAGGTGATGGATTCGACTTTTTCCTCATCATCCAAAGTGTAAATCTGAACATCACTGAGTTCGTTGCCGTCGGTTTTTCCGACATAAAGAATGTAACCGGGACTTTGCTTGGAGCGCGGAATGGTAATGAACCTGCCTTCCGGCACTGCGGCGGCCATTATTTTGGCACTCGCTCGTCTCAAAAGATTTTGGTAGGCCACGCGACACCGGGGCGCAATCTCCATGTTAACCAGCGCGCTGACACCGCAAAGCAAAAGGCTCAACAGCAAGATGGGGCTGACCAGCGCCACCAGGCTGATGCCACTGGATCGCACCGCAGTCAATTCCTGGTCGGCGCTAAACCGCCCGAAGACCAGCAACGCCGCCGTCAACATTCCCATGGGCAGGGCAAAAGCCAGCACCCAGGGAATGAGCAAACCGATTGCTTGAATAACCAGGCCCAGCGTCGCCTGACGACTAATCAAAAGAACCAGGATCTCCTTGAGTATATTTCCCAACAGCAACACAAGGGTGAAGACCGCCACGGTCATCACCAGCGTCGCCAGCACTTGCCGGGTCAAATAGAAATGCAAAGTTTTCATCCGGACTTTACGCGATTGGGCCTGTTGCCAAACTCACACGCTAAGCCCAACTTGGAGCCAATCCAAGTCTTTAAGCTGAAGTCGTCTGGGCCGGAAAGCCAAATTAAGAAGCGGCGCAAACCATTGGGGAGGTGGTGGCTGGAGCCGGAATTGAACCGGCGACACAAGGATTTTCAGTCCTCTGCTCTACCGACTGAGCTATCCAGCCAACCAACCAAGCGGGCAAACACGAAACCGCATTTTCCCGCAAATTGATTTTTTACTAATACTAGGCTTCTGGCCTAGTCTTCCAAAATGCAACGCGATCAGACGCGCCAAGACGAGAAAAGACCCGCAATCCGCAAGCCGCGGCGCAAGGTGGGCGTTTACAACCGCGTGTTCAACACGCCCAAGGGCTTGGAGTTTGACGAGGCGCGCGATCGCGTCCGTGGCCTCTGGGAAAAACAGAGTCACTACTACGCTCAGCTCAATGCCAATGACGGCAAGCCACATCGTTACAAACTCGATCACGCCAAAACTATAGCGGAGGCACAGGAGGGAGCGCAAGTTCTTAAATTTCTACAGAAGCAAGAAGAGCTTTTCCCGCCGGGACAGGAGGCGCTCACAGCAGGCCCGACCAAGCTGACCGTCGCCGAGGGCTGCACCGGATACCGGTCGAGATGGGACACTCTCAAAAAGAAAGACCCCAGCACTTACCACAGGGAAGATTCCAGCTTCAAAAAGTGGACTGAGAAATTCGGCAACGGATTGCTCGCCGGTGTGAACGAGAAAATCCTGCTCCAGTTCGCCGAATGGCGCACCGAGGCGCACGGTGTAGGTGGCCGCGCCATCGACCTCGACGTACTCCACCTGAATCACGTCGTCAATTGGGGCATTACCATGGCGCACCTTCCCAAGGACCACCCCCGGTGGGTCTGGAAGAGCTTGGCGGAGGCGCCGTCGAAAGACGATCTCTTGACCCCAGGCCAGACGGACGAGCTATGCAACGCGGCGTTGCTGGACCCAAAAGTCCTGGCCATGCTCCCTCTGAAATACCGACACCTCCGTGAACGGAACGTAACCGCAGGGCAATCGTTCCACGATTACCTCCGGCTGTTGCAACATTCCGGCGGGCGTGAACACGAAACTTGCCTGCAAGAATGGACAAACGTGACGTGGACCACGTTAGCGAAACGCGACGGTGACGGCGGCCCGGAGTTCAAGAAGGGCGAGAAAATTCCCGGCAACCTATTTTTCCCGGGTGCCAATGCAAAGGCCGGGGGAGGAGAGTCGGCGGAGGATCGCCGGGTGCCTTTTCACGCGGCCCTGGAAGATCACTTGCTCGCTATGCATGCGCGAAGTGATCCAGCGAACAACTGGATGTTCCCAGGCCGGGACGCCACCAAGCCCATCTCCCGGTTCAACAAACAACTGGACCGCGTGAAATCCGAGCTCCGTGAGGCGTGGGAGGCGAAGGCGTCAGCCGCAGAGAGGGAGAAATTCCAGTGGTTCGACTACGTGACCTTCCAGTGGTTCCGGCACTATTTTATTTCCCATTGCGTGATGGCAGGAATTGATTACAAAACGATCGCAGTCTGGGTCAGCCACCGGGACGGCGGAGTGCTCATTGGCCGGTTGTATGGACACCTGGATCCGACTCACGGACAGAAGATGGCCGGGAAGCTGGACGCACACCTTGCCTAGCGCCTTCATTGCCGTGGCGCCGCTCGGTTCGCGCTTGAACTCTCCGGCCTTCGCGCGGGCCCAGAATTTGTTGATGGCCTCGGTGGTCACGAACAGATATCCATCGATGTTTAGCGTCTCGACCCAGCCCGCCTTGCGCCAGCGCCAACCTGTGGCGGGCGACTTGCCAATCTGGCTGAGCCAAAAGCCGAACTCGATCCCGCCCGCATTGGGCAACTCATTTCCAATTTGTTCCTGTCCAACGTTCACCTCTGGGTTTACTGTTTTTCACGAGATAATCAGTCAGAAAAATCATCCGTTTTGCAAATATCATAGGTTGCAAAATCGACACTTTGCTATACAGAATTAGCGGAATTTCAATATCACATCAAATGCGACTGTCAGCTCCGACCGTTCGCGGTTGGAGGAACTGAAGGCGCCGAAAGCGGGTTTCGAGGCAAAATCTCCCCGGATCTCAGGACGAAAATTGATCCACTTATTGGGCATTACGTTCAGGCCACCGGTCACCTCACCGAATGTCGCTGCCACACCCGTGCGCGCCCCGTCCCGGTCGTAGAACCACTCCCCTCGTCCATTCAAATCCAGATGCTGATTCAGGTGATAGGTCAGGATGGTAAAGCAGCCATAAGCTGGAGACGTTCGATTAACCGCAGGGTCGTTGAAATCCCAGGAACCATAGACCAGGAATTCCTGGGTCAACCGGCGAGACCAGTTGTGCTTCACTCCGGCCCCGGCGCCGGTTTGCCAGGAACCCAGGTGGCCGGTGGCAACGGGGAATGGCTCGGGACCGGTGTACACGGCCGCACTCACCGTCGTTTGCTTCTCGGGGTCGAGCGAGTAAATGGCCTTGGCCAGGTAACAGGGGCTGCTTCCCCGAAGGCTGAAGAAAGTATTGAAACCGAGGATCACGCTTCCCATAATATCAAGCTGGTCCGTGGCATGCCAGGTGGCCGTCGCGGCCGTGCTTCCCACCTGGTAATGGATCCAAAAGTAGGTTTCCGAGTACATCGGCCTATAGGGAGCCATCAAAGTCTCGTATCCGATCTGAACGTTTTGCCGGCCCAGTAGCAGATCTACCCCGCCTTCGGAGAGTGCGGGCATGTGCAGTGACAGGTAGAGCTGCCGGAAGTCCGTGCCGAATCGTGGGTCCGTTGGGCCAAAACCGTTCTGTGGCCGTAGCAAAGCAGCATCTGAGCCGGCATAGAAGTCGCTGCGAAAACCCCAAGACCAGTCGTTGGTGAGAGGTTTTCGCTCGATAATGAGCCATACGGCGTTAAAGAGGAATTGGTTGCCGAAACGGTTGGGAGTGGGGGCGTTTGCCAGCAACCCGCTGCCAGCCGACGAATAAGTGTACCCGCCTTCAACCCAACCGTAAACGTCCACGCGCCTTGCTTGCAGCCAATCTCTGTACTCGGTGTCCGCAAAGAACGGAGGCAGCTTTTCGGGAGTCACCGAGCCAAGAACTGGCGGCTTCTGTGCTTCAACCTCCGGCTGTGCCAACTGCCCCTTGCTCTCAGGCGCGGATGATTGCTGCCCAAAGGCCGGCTTGGCCAGCGACAAACATCCCATGGCGTAGATCAAAAGTCTTAGACGGGCCTTTTTGGGGTGCAAACGCATACTCTCGACAGGGGTGCTCGCATAAGAAAGGAATACCGCGTCCAATGAATTGGCAGCCTTCATCCTAACGGCTTTTCCTTCACTTTCTTCCCGGGACGGGGCTCTGACCTGCCTTGTGCGCATGCCCCGTCTCCCGTAGCAAGAGGCTCAACCCGATCGCCAGCACGACGCAGACGATCCAGAACACCGCACCCGACCGGAAGTGGGCGAGGTTGTTTTCCATGTTGAAAGTCTTGCCGAGCAATCGCGAAAATATCGGCCCGACCAGCGCAGTTACCGCAAAGGTAAGAAAGTTAATGCCGCCCGTGGCGCTGCCTTTGACTTCATCCGGATTGGCTTCCTTGATAATGGTGTACGGAATCATCGCCGCACCGGAAGCGACGCCAAAAATGAAGCAGGTAAGTTGCGCCGGAATGAGCGCGGGCAGAAAGGCGAGCTGCACCAAGGCCGCCAGCATGACGAGGGAGCCCCCGATCAACACCGGCTTGCGCAGGCCTATTCGATCCGCCATCCAGCCGACCAATGGACAGCCGACCACCCAGCCGAGCGGAACCATCGATGCCGTGGACACGGCGGCACGATAGCCGAAAGCCAGGTCCTTCTGAAAGAAAGCAACGCCCCAAATCATGTCACCGATCGTCGTGGGCACAAAGAGCAGCCCGGCGACCAACCCGCATAAATAAGATTGCGGGTTGCGGAAAACAATCTTATAGGGCCGCAGCAACGAGGCGGCCACTCCTCCCGTTTGAGCCGGAGGAGGCCGCTTGCCGGACGGAGTCAGCGCAAAAAGCAGGACCCCGGTCAACAGACTCGCACCGCCGAGAAAATGCCAGACCGTCTGCCAACCCGTTCCCTGTTGCATCATCGGCCCGACCACGAATTGCCCGGCCCAGCCGCCCAGCATGCCAAAACATTGCGTGGCCCCAATCGCCGTGGCGAGCCGGCGCGCTGAAAAACCATGCACCGCCAGATACACCGCTCCGGTGAAAGCGAAGGCGGAGCCTGCCCCTTGGAGCATGCGCCCGACATATGCCGCGGTCGCATTCGAAACGGCGAAGACGAAGCATCCTGCCGCCAGAATAAAAATTCCCATGGGCACCACCCACTTCGCCCCGGTTCGATCCAGCGCCACACCGGCAACCAGGTTCATTACGGAATAGGTATAATAGTACGTCCCGACGATCGCGCTCACGCCCACCGCGGTCATCCCGAACGCGTGCGACAGCTCCGGAATCATTACGGCCGGGGCCGAGCGCGCCGCGTACTCAAGAAAGTAGAACACCAGCGCCAGCCCCCAGGCGATCACGTAGCGCCGGGCTTGCGGGTTGGCCGGCAAATCGTGACCGGCGGCGCTTCCGCCAGGATCTGCTTTTTCTTTGTCCATTTGAGTAAACCTCAGTGGAAGAGGCTGATCTTGGCAAGATCGACAATTTCGTCGCCACGCCCGCTCAGAACCGCTTTGAGCGTGAAGAGTGTGAATCCTTTCATCTCCGCGAGTGTAATGGTTGGGGGCATGATGAGTTCCTGTCGGTACACCTGAACCTCAACCAAGGCCGGCCCATTATGTTTCAGGGCTTGGGCGATCATCGGTCGAACGTCTTCCGGTTTTTCGGCGGTCAATCCGAGCAGGCCGGCCGCCTCGGCCATTTTTGCAAAATTCGGATTCTTGAGATCGGTTCCAAAATTAACCAGGCCGGCCACTTTCATTTCCAGTTCAACAAAGCCCAGCGCATCGTTTTTATACACAATGACCTTGACCGGTAATTGCAACTGCTTAAGCGAAAGCAGGTCGCCCATGAGCATGGCGATGCCACCGTCCCCGGACAATGAGATGACCTGACGGCCGGGATTGCTCTGCTGCGCGCCAATCGCCTGTGGGAGAGCGCCGGCCATCGAACCATGGATAAATGAACCCAGCAACCGCCGTTTCCCATTCATCGTGAGGTAACGGGCCGCCCAGGCGGTGGGCTCACCCACGTCGCAGGTAAAAATGGCGTCCTCCGCCGCCAGGGAATCAATTTCACGGGTCAGGTACTCGGGACGGGTGCCATCCTTCCCTCCGCCGGGTGTTGCCAGCTCATCAAGACTCTTCCTTGTCCTGCGATAATGCTCAATTGATGCCTTGAGGTGTTCGTCTTTCCGGTTTTGGTTTAGCTTGGGCAGCAGAGCTCGAAGGGTGCTCCTGGTGTCGCCCACAAATCCGTAATCCAATTTTGTCCGCCGGCCGAGCTGCTCTCCGCGGATATCGATTTGAATAATCGTCGCCTGCTTCGGGAAAAATTGCTGGTATGGAAAATCCGTCCCGAGCATGAGCAGCGTGTTGCAGTTCATCATGGCGTGGTAGCCGGAGGAGAATCCCAGCAGCCCGGTCATGCCGACATCAAACGGGTTGTCGTATTCGATGAATTCCTTCCCGCGCAGCGCATGCACGATCGGGGCATTCAGTTTGCCGGCAACCTGTATCAACTCCGCGTGGGCGCCCGCGCAACCCGCTCCGCCAAGGATCGTGACCTTTTCCGACTCATTGAGAACCTTCGCCAGCAACGCGATTTCATCGTCGGAAGGCCGGATGTCCGTTTTCTGCTCGCGAAAATGAATGCGTGGCCGCTGTTCGACGGCCTCGAGCGTCTCAATGTCTCCGGGTATCACGAGCACTGCAACACCCCGCATGGAAATGGCGGTCTGCATGGCGATCTCCAGGATGCGCGGAATCTGGTCGGGATGAGCAACGAATCCGCAGTAATGGCTGCATTGCGCGAAAAGATGTTGGGGATCCGTTTCCTGAAAATAGCCGCTGCCGATCTCGCTGCTGGGGATTTGCGCGGCGATGGCGAGCACTGGCACCCGGCTCCGGTGGCAATCGTACAGCCCGTTGATCAGATGCAGATTGCCCGGCCCGCAGCTTCCCGCACAGACCGCGAGCCGTCCGGTAAGGTGTGCTTCCGCCCCGGCGGCAAATGCTGCAGTTTCCTCGTGCCGGACGTGTATCCACTGAATCCGCCCTTCTTGTTTGCGGATGGCCTCAGTGAAGCCATTGAGCGAGTCGCCTGGAAGCCCATACACCCGTTTAACTCCTGCCTGAACGAGCGTATCCACCATTACTTGCGCCACATTTTTACCCATAATTAGCTGCTCCTTATTTGTTGAGATTTATCAGCAGCATGGCTTCCGGATTGCTCCGCAAGAAATGATGGTGTGCCGGGCGGTGATCGCGCTGCCATGAGTGCATCGGAAAATCTGCTGGTTGCGTCCGGATTGGTGACCCCTGCTCCATTCGCGAAAAGTTTTGCACGGCGCGGCAGCTTCAACAATAGGGTCAGAAACCCAGCGATTTATGGCTTTCCTTCTACGCTTGCAAAACGGGTGCTGCACCCTTTGAAGCCGGTTTTAGCGGCTGAGCCACAATATTCACCGGCTTGTCCACCGCGGGGCGGCGATGTCCTCACGCAGTTCCGTTTCACCTTGGCAGGCAGCGCACTGCGAAGGAGGGTAGATCCTTCACAGGCAACAAACCTCTGCCGAACACGATCATGGCGGCCATCCCACCGGCCATCATTCCGTGCTGGCCGCCGCGCCCAACCCGAAACAACTTCCAGCCCGGTTGTCTACCAATCGCCCCAAATAAATGTTTCCTGTTTTACTAACCACACAGAATTCCTGTTTTGAAAACTACGTGACACACGATGGTTTTGTTCTTGCTTTCCAAAGTCTGTTCCATTATCATATTAACCTAATAGAACCTTGCCGCCACGCCGGGAGTTTCAGGCGATTAGATATTCAGCAGTTTAGGAGGGACAAATCCGTTTGAACAAAATTCTCGCCGGAACGACAGCGGCATTGGTCGGGGTGTTCTTCTTCTTCGCCATTGTCGGAGTGTTTGGATTGAGACTAGCGATTGCCGGGTTGGCCGTATTCGTGCTCGGTGCTGTTGTTGTCTGCGTCGCGTTCCCGACCCAAGGCTCGGAATCATGACACTCGATCCTTCTATTATCGCCAGAATTCAGTTTGCCTTTACAGTGAGCTTTCACATCATTTTTCCGACGATGTCGATCGGCCTTGCTTCCTTCCTGGCAGTGATCGAGGCCCTTTGGCTGAAGACTAAGAAACCGGTATATTTCGAAATCTATAAGTTTTGGCTCAGCATTTTTGCCATGGGCTTCGGGATTGGGGTTGTCAAGGGAATTGTGCTCTCCTTTGAGTTCGGTCTCGGGTTTGCCCGCTTCGCGCAGATGGCTGGACCAGCGATTGGTCCACTGATCGCGCTCGAGGTGTTGACGGCCTTCTTCTTGGAGGCAGGGTTTCTG
>JAQGPA010000122.1 GCA_028293325.1 Pedosphaera sp.
TTTTCATCACCGTCTCATCAGTCTTTCACACGCCCCCCACCCCCGCAAGCAGGAACCAAGCACCGCTTTGATTCCAAAAACATTCGTCCATGCCGTCCGTGTTCTTCCTCGTCGTCGTCCTCGCGCAAAGTTCGGAGTTCAATCCCGCATGCGGGATTGTCCCCGCCCATCCCCCAATTCCGCACTCCCCTGGGCGTCGAAGCCTGGCGGAGGGGGGCGAGGACGGGCACGGACGAACATGGACGGGCAATGGGGGAAAGACAAAGAATTTTTTGACAGGATTAACAGGATTGGGAGTGGATTGGGAATGGATTCTGATTCTCACGCAGACGCAAAGGTGGAGAGGAAGTTTTTACCGCGAAATCTTCGAAATACGCGAACGAAGCTGGAGTGGAATTTTTTCTGTTGCCCTGATTTCCTAACGGATGACTGGTTTTAGGAGATTGATTTCCGTCGGTTTCCGCGATTCAGAACGTGATACACCGCACCGGCATATTAGAGGCGTAGTTTGCGGGCCATGGGCAAAGTCTGCACAGGCGCCAAAGGTGTGCACTATAAAAAGGTGGGACCGACCCCTTCATGGATGGTTACCATTGCCAATTATCTGCTCAACAGTCATGCCATGAGTGATAGAGATCGATGGGCGTGGCAGGTCTGCCGTCGGGCCATGAAAATAGGCGCTGGTGAGTGCTGAGATAGAAACCTTGGCAATTTTTGCTGGTTGCCTCGATTACGCATGACAAGGCTGTAGGTTGGCCGAGTCCAGCTCGAGTTTTCGGAATCGCAAGTGTATCGGCAAGATGTCGAGTGATTTTAAATCCGTCTCGCGCATACGCAATCATAAGTGCTTGTTCCATGGCAGCAGCGTAGGCACCGCAGACAAAGCGCTCGATACCCGAGGTTTTTTTCCCAACGGCACAATAATGTGCATTCAAAGGGTGCTCGCGGCCCACGGGCTTGCACTCAGCAAAAAGTGAGTCTTGCACGCGATTGTGCGTATAACAAAGCTCTCGCTTCAGGCGAAAAACCAAGTCTGGTTTTCTGCCGATGCTGGACTCGTCATGATTTGCCGTGGCGCTTTCGCGACTCACGCTGCGAATAAAATTGAGGTCAAGATCACCGCTGTCATCACGCATTAAACAGTTCTCGAACACCTCCTCCAATCGAAACGTGATGTCGTCTTCGCCCGCGCCTGCTAGATCAAAGCCATTAACCCGGATCAGTTCGAAGGCCCGCATCAGGGCCAAATGAACGGCGGCGATCCATCGAACATCCAGCCGGGGATGAGGCACACGATAGGTCCGGGTGAAGAAGCCGGGGTTCATTTGCTTGCGGGTAAGGGAAAGCACCGCTGCAGATGTTCTTCGGCGATGTGCAAGGCGCAGAGGCGGGCTCGGCTTTGCGTCCAGAACCGGCGTTTGTTGAGCAGCCCGACAATCAGGCCGCCCTCGGGCAAAGGCATCACCAGACGGCTGGCAGCACTGGCGCTGGCTTCACCGACAAGGCTAGCAATGAGTTTCTCAGAGGGTGTCCACGAGTCGCCATCCAGGAGCAGTGTCACAAAAGCCCAGGGTTGCCGCCAATCACCCTCCAGCCGGGGCACGAGAGTGGCCTTCACTTTCTGCCCCACGGCTTTGAAAAATGGTAGAATGGCTCGCTCCAACGTGCTGACAAAAGCATCTGCTTCCTCTGGCGGCACGTTTCGCATGGCTTGCTCCCGCACGACGGCATAAGGACCATTAAAAGTGACCGTGTCCGATACCACTTGTTGCTCTGCCTTGGTCAAGCCAAACAACTCACCGACGAACGCATCAAGCGTCTTCCAATCTCTCTCTCGATGGGCATCAAGCATGTCTGCGAGTCTCATTACCTCGGCCCGTTGCGCTTTAGTAAGCTTTTGTATGATTGGAAATGGGAACGCGTCGATGTCTAATTTGTCCAAAATACGCTTTCGAGCTCCCATCTGAGCACTCCGCATATAACTGAAGTGCTGGAATAGCTGGCTGTGTGCGATGACATGCAACAAGCCGCACAATAGAGATGAGTCATTGTGCCAATAAGCCGTGTATCCAAAAAAGTTTTTCGAGAAAGCCATTTTGCGCAGAGGCAGGCGATATGACTTGGTGCTCTCACGCGATTCACCAGGCCCACGACTGAAGCAAGTAATAGGACTCCGAAAAATACTTTCTGTTTTTGTGCGTCCGGGTTCCCGATTTCCGTGACGCTGGCGATAAGTCGGATAGCGTCCTTTAGCCAGAAGATCAGGCGGTTCGCCATCAAAGACCTCCAAATCGATTAGCCAGTTGGGGCATTCACGCGGCTTGAATGGTTTAATGTCCAATCCTCGACCACTCACCGGCTCATCGTGTTGCCAAAAGCTTCCAATCGACTGCTTTTCCGCCGCCCGACAGAGCTTGTCCATCACTTGAACATCCAAAGTGCTGCCGAGAGCCAGTGCTTTGCAGAGCCAAGGGCTTTCGATGACTGATTTCGTAGTGACTTGATATGCCGATTTATAATCCAGGCGAAACTCACCGCGGTGGGCTAGTTCATCCTCCCGCACGGGAGTTGCGAGATGGAACGCCTGCGTCGCCAAATCAGGCTTCTGGTTTCTGCTCCATAGCAAAATCCAAGGCTGATCGTGACACCCCCAAACGGCAGTTTTCTCCAAGTCAGAGCCGTTCAGAATACCCGTTACCTGCATGGCATGAAACCACGCATTTCGAGCAACGATGCCGGTCTGGGTCTGTTTGAGAATGAAACGCGCATCCAAAGCGAAAGCTAGAATGCCTCCTTGCCTTGCCCACTCTGCAGCACGCCAGAGGAATGGCAAGTCAGGCACCCCTCCCGGATTGTTATAAGCAGTAGCCACCTCGTCCAAACCACGGGCTGTCAAGACACGGCGGGCCACTTCAGTGCCGGCTCGATCCAGATCATCGCTGCGTTCCGCGTCGTTTACCACGCTCCAAGGGGGGTTTCCGACAACCACATCAAAGACGCCGTTGAACTTTTGGTCGTCCACAGCATCACCAAGACTGCCCAGCACGAAACCAGTCTGAATGCGTTCGGCCGCCGTGCGTTGATCGAACAAGACTAGCCCATGAAGAGCCTTGGTCGCGTGGTGGGCAGAAGGCGGCGTGGTGATCTCGTTCAGCTCAATGACCGTCACATAAAGCCCCAAGGCGGCAAGTCGGAGAGCTGATTCGCTCACGTCAAAGCCGCGAATCTGATTGTGGAGAATGCTTTCGATGACTTGCTTGCTAGGACGGCGAGCATTGTTCCCTAGTCGCTTCTTGTCAGCATCCCAACGGCGGCGAACAAGCTCCCGCAGTGCAAGCACTAGAAACACCCCGGCACCGCAGGCTGGATCGAGAACCTTGGCTTGATGAGCTGGGATTTCCAATCCGGCCAGAGCTTCATCCACGAGCAGCTTGGCGAGCATGCGTGGTGTATAGTGAACCGAGCGATCTGTTGCGTTTTCTTCATCAACTCGATGGCTAAAGTTCTCATACACCTGACTGAGCACACCGATAGGGATATGGCGGAAATTAAGTTGATGCCAGTCAATGCCCGCCAGAAGTGGCTGTTGAATGCCCTCCACATGCTCCCAACCTCGAAGAATAGCTTCGAGGTGCTGAAAGATGCCATTCTCGGAGCGCACCCCGGCTTGTTTGTAAACCTCCGCATAGGCTTTCGTGCGTTTTGCTTCGGAGGAATTCAGCGGTAGAGGGTCAATAAGGGGCAGCAAATCGCCGTTGAATGTGACATCCAGCCAAGTCGAAGTCTGGGCCGCTCTCTCAGGAGTGGAAAAAACTCGCAGCAGACGATATTCCTTCGGATCGCCTTTCGCCGCTGGGCAAATGTCCCCAATTAATTCATCCTTTACGATCTCGCGATCAATGAGGAAGCGGAAAAACAATGCCCGCCCCGTCATGGAAAGCACCGCAAGTCCGTCCAATCCTTCTGTGATGACCAAATCGTTTACTGCCTTGTCGAGCAGGTTCTTGATCTCCTCGAAGACCGGGTCGGAAGCTTTGGGCTGGCCCTCAAGGTCTGTCAGCGTGCCGGTGGCTATTTGGTCAAATAGAAACGGAGCGCGAGGATCGGCGATTCGAATTCTTTTTCCGATACCTTTCTCGTTCAAGGTCTTACGATCCAAGTTCAGGGGGTAGAGAATTAGTTCTCCCGGCCGAACAATTGCCAGAACAGCATGATCGCCACGATTTGCCAACCGCTGCTGAAGATTAATGCGCTCAGTCTGATCGGGCTCGCCCGATTCAGCATCAATCAGATACATGACGGGTTTGCCTTGAAACTCCGCCACGGCATCAGGAAGCCGAACGGCCTCCTTCTGCACCTGATCCGATAACAAGTCCAGGTAGGAGACATGGTCCGGCGACTGCTTCTGTTCGTTTCGAAGGGAAACGATGGAAGATTGAGGGCAGCCGAATGCCTTAACCGTATCGGCCAGGCGCTTATCATTATGGGAAAATCGGGCTGACATGGTCAGTTGAATCGGCGAATGGTTCCTACCAACACGCCGGCGAGGCGGAAGGATTGCTTGATTTGTTCCGCAGAGACAAGGCGGTCTGGATAGGCCGGGTTCTCTGCATGGAGACGCACCCCAAACTTTGTCTTGAAGACACGCTTCAGTGTGGCCTCCTCATCCACTACGACGGCGGCAATATCGCCATCGCAGAAGTCCGGCCCAGACCGCAGGACAGCGATGTCGCCATCGAAAATGCCAGCATCGATCATGCTGTCGCCCTTCACCCGGAGCGCGAATAGGCTGTTTCCACGGAATAAGGCTCGGGGAAGAGGAAGAACCTCCTCCGCTTCCTCCAATGCAAAGGTCGGCGATCCTGCGGCGATTCTCCCAAGAAGAGGCACGGCAACGGTCTGGCCCGAGCCTACCTGCCGCAACGGATTGATGACACGGAGAGATCGCGGACTCTTCGGCGTCCGGGCCAACCGCCCCTTTTTCTCGAGCGCATCAAGGTGTTGTTGGGCGGTTGATGTGCTCGTCCAACCAAAATGCCGAGCGACTTCCTTCATCGTGGGAGGGCGCCCATTCTGCGCCGAGGATTGCTCAACGAAAGCAAGAACCCTCGACTGGATGTTGGTCAGTGACGCGGCCATATATCGCTAATACCGTAAAGACATACGGTATCCAGAGATTGGTTGGCAAGAGATGTTTTTTTGTCTTCAGGCAGGTCGGGAATATTCCTTCATCCCCACCCATTTTCCCAACCCGGGACACCTTGACCGGCACCGAGTGCCGAGAGTATGTGCGGAAGCACATTTGATAATTAGAGAAAAATAGACAATCACTCTGTTCCATCACTGCATTCGTAAATGGTCAGTGTCGGTTGTGTCGGTGTTAGCCTGCAAGGTGGTTAGAGTAGACGCATCCTCAAGATGCTTTGCGTGCCATTCACAAACTACGCTCCGAAGACTGGCGAACTTTCTACTGGTCGTACAGCGTGCACCGAAGTTTGCCGCCCAACACGAAAGAATGATTGAAAACGCAAATTCAAATTCCCCCTCGGCGCCTGGCAATCCTCAATTGAAACGTGTCACTCGACTCCTTCGGCGAGCCCACGATTCTCTGCATAATGCGCGAGGCAAAAGTCCAAGCTACGGAGAACTGGAAGAATGGACAGGAGTTGCGGGAGGCACCATAAAAGATTGGTTCGCTAACAACGGGCGACCGCCCGCTGAGTTCCTGCTTCAAATGCTCGAAAGAGTGTCGGAGCGGACGAGGCACGAAATCCTGGCGCAGGCATGCAGACTCTGCCCGACACTCGATCACCCGCGCCTGGAAGCCGACGATGACGATCTTGGTATGTGCCTCAACCTGCTGCGAGGTTGGTGTGAAGAAAATGAGTTTTCGATTTGCAATTTTTGATTGGGAAAAAACGAGCTTTTTCACAAATTTGGAATTCTAAAGTCAGCAATGGCTTGTAAACAAGGGGTCAAATGGGGGTTTTTGTCGCAAAAAGCTGAGCGACACGAGCGACACGAGCGACATCCACGGGTTTTGGTTTGTGGTGGAATGGTCCACATGAACTGTAAAAAGAATGGAAGTTCAGAGTGTGGAATTTCAGAAAGGAATTCTCACGCAGAGACGCAGAGAAGGCGCAGAAGCGAGGACGATGGGAGAAATGGACGACATGGACTGGAATGGACAGGATCGCGGTGGTTTTGTGTCGCGCTTACAGCGCTTGGGGGTTGTGGGTTTTTTTCCTGGGGCTGCACCCCAGGCTATCACATGGCGGGCTTTCAGCCCTGTGCGGTTGCTTGCGCATCCGCCGTCGCCAAGGCTTTGGCGGGACGAGCGGGGCACTATGGGCCTTATGGGCAGTCAAGGTTGGTCAAGGTTGGGCCTTAAAATTAAGGCGGGGGTTAAGGGGATTTAAGGTGATTTAAGAATGGAATTTTTTATGAAGCTGAAAATGGGAAAGAAAAGCAGCCACCCTCACCCTGGAAGCCATCTCGCAAATATCAACAGCGGCGCGTGCAGCGGCAAAAGGGAGCCGATCTTTGGGTTGCTACGTTGTTGCTCGTCGGTCAAAGCCCCCTTTGGGGATTTTCCCTCCTCCCGCCTAGTAGCCACTCCAAACCTCGGGTCGCGCCATCTGTCGCAATTTACGAGAGGGTTTCTGTCCCTCTCCCGTCCGAGTGCTTCCGCACGGGTCATCAAGGGCGGGGATTGCGGTTGGTTATTCTTATGGTGCGAAACCGAGTTGTGCTGGGGTCGTTCACATACTACATGTCCGCCGGGTGGGATTTAATGGGATTTAAGGTGATTTAAGAATGGATTTCTTATGAAAGGAATTTTACCACGAAGGGCATTCAAATTCGGAGGGTGGAGTGCGGAGTGCGGAATTGTCGGAGGGGAGAGGAGAGGAGAACAGCCACCCTCACCCCAAACCCTCTCCCGTCCGACGGGCGAGGGAGTGGATTGGTGTGGGCTGTCTTATCGTGTGAAACCAGTTCACAGGGTGGTCGTATTGAAAGTTCAAACAATAATTAACAACCAAGGAATGTTATGTCACGGATTGGAAAGATTGCGCGGTTGCCGCTGGCGGTGCGGTTTAAACTGAATTGTCGGCTGGAAAATGGGGAGTCGCATCGGGCGGTGTTGCGCTGGCTCAATGAATTGCCGGAGGTGAAGGAGATGCTGGCCAGGGAGTTTGATGGCAAGCGGATTAATGATCCGAATTTGACGGCGTGGTCGCAGGGGGGCTTTGCGGAATGGCAACTGCGCCGTGAACTGGTGGGGGAGGCGCAGCAGGCGGATGAATCGGTCACGGAGTTTCGCGAGGAGCGCAAGGAGCGGTGCGGGAAGCGCACGGAGTCGGCGCTCCAGAATCTGGGCTTGAGCCTGGGTTTCCGGTATGCGGGGGTGATAGCGGAGTATGACCGGGATCCGCTGAGTGAGTCGTTGGTAAAGAAGGTGAAGGTGTTGCGGGCGGTGACGCACGGGGTGGTGGCGTTGCAGTTATCAGAAGTGCGGTCGGGTCAGTTGCAGTTGAACATCGATAAATTCGGAGTGCGGAGTTCGGAGTGCGGAATTGGGGAACAAAAAAATGACACGCCGGCGGGTGCGGGCACGCAGGTGCTTCCGCATGGGTCTATGGGGGAAACACAAAAAAAGGAAGACGAAGAAAAAATGGATTCTCACGCAGATCGGCCTTTGCCCAAGGTTTCCGGCTACGCCGGGGAAGCTTCCGCCTTCGCTAAAGGTTCCGCCTACGCCCAAGGCTTCGGCGCGACGAGACGGCGCGAGAAGCAGCCAATGGGGGAAGGGGCGAAGAAGGGGATCGACGATCCGGCTTCGCCAAGGCTTCAACGGACAGGCGAGGACGAGGACGAACGGAGTCCGGCGGGGTGCTTCCGGACGGGGCACCGCGGAGAGCGGAATTGGGGGACCCTCTCCACAAACTCTGAACGCCGAACTCAAAACTCCGAACATTGTATTCCGCACTGCCTTCCTCTGCCGTTAAAAATCCCCTTCCCCCCATATTGGCCGTGCGCAAGCACCTCAAATTTTAGCTCGCCTAATTCTCATCTCCGGTTATGTTCCACGGATTAATAGGCATGAAATCTTTTAATTTTATCCAGCGTTTATTGACCCTTGCAGCCCTCGGCTCGGCTCTGGCCGGCGCTCCGGCTTTTGCCCAAATGCCCGGCGGCGCCTCGAGTTCCATGAACTCGGCCATGATCAAGCTGTTCGGCAACAACACCTCCTTCATCTCCAAAGCCGAATTGCGCGTCCTGGACAAGTCCCAAAAGGAAACCACCAGCCTCCCCCTCGTCTTTAACATGCTCGACGGCAAGGTCCGCATGGAAATGGACATGAACC
>JAQGPA010000167.1 GCA_028293325.1 Pedosphaera sp.
ATTTGTGTCGCGCTTACAGCGCTTGGAGGAGTACGGATGGTTTACCTGGGCCTGCGCTCGCCGGTGCTCGCTCCAGCCCAGGCTATCACATGGCGGGCTTTCAGCCCTCGCACGGGGTCCTGGCGGACGGGGCACCATGGGGAAAGGGATCATACATATATGAGGAGTTTGCCAAAGGGTTGTGTCGCCTTATGGGGCTTGGGAGAGTCTGCGGCCAATCCCACAGCTGGCGCTGTGGGCTAAGTTCTTTCGTGCCTCCGGCACGAGGAGCCATGGCGGGCGGTATTACCGGATACTTGCAGCAGATCAACGGCGAGGGAAGCTGACCACCCAGGATGAAAACTAGTCACGCCACAATAAATTTACGCTGCCTTGCCCACTGCGGGATCGGGGTGAAACAATTCGTCGTTTTCCTTCCGCGCGAGCAGGTAATCAACAGAGAGGCGGCCAGCGCCATAAATGGAGATGAGGAGCAACAGAAACAAAACGAGTCCGGCGAATTCCAGGCTTTGCCGCGCTTCGACGGAGGCGACGACCTGCGGCAGATGCACGTAGAAAAGGGCGGAGACGAGGATGGGCAATTGCACGGCCGCGGCGGCCCGGGTGATCAAGCCAAAGGTCAGGCAGAGTCCGCCAAAAAGATGGGCCAGCACGACATAATGCATCAGGATGGCCGGCGCGAACCAGAGGCTCCCCATGCTCGACATCATTTGCAAAAGATATTCCCCGTGGCTCATGAAGTAGATGGCTTTCACCATCAAACCGATGCCCAAATAAATGCGGACCAAATCCAAGGCGAGGTCCCCATGAGTCTTAATCCAATGATTGAGTGCATGCACATCTTTCATACGATTCCTTTCAGTGATGGAATAATGGTTATCGATGCCGGATTCTTAGGTTATACGGAGAAGATATGCTAATTATCACAAAAAGCAATGCTTGTGGTATGGCGTCCGGGGTTGGCGGGGGTTGGGGTCTGGTTTGCCCCTCCGTTGACACTCCCCCACGCCACCCTTAGTTTTAGCCTTATGTTCGAACTTGTTTCGCCTTATTCGCCCGCCGGAGATCAGCCGCAAGCCATTGCGAAGCTGACGGAAGCGGCATTGTCCGGAGCGAGACACCAAGCGCTGATGGGCGTCACCGGTTCCGGCAAGACGTTTACGGTTGCCAACTTGATTCGGAATCTCAACCGGCCCACGCTGGTCATTTCCCATAACAAAACGCTCGCGGCGCAGCTTTACGCGGAGTTCAAAGGGTTCTTTCCCAATAACGCGGTCGAATATTTCGTCAGCTATTTCGATTATTATCAGCCCGAGGCCTACATCCCGCGCACGGATACGTTTGTGGAAAAGGATTCCGCCATCAATGAGGAGATCGAGCGGATGCGGCTCTCGACGATGAGCTCGCTGTTCGCGCGGCGCGACGTGGTGGTGGTGGCGAGCGTTTCGTGCATCTACGGCGTGGGCAGCAAGGAGGATTACGAAGCGATGGTGATTCCGATCCGGGCGGGACAGTCCATCACGCGCGAACAGTTCCTGATGCGGCTGGTGGACCTGCAATACACGCGCAACGATATTGAATTCACCCGCGGCCAGTTTCGTGTGCGGGGCGATACGGTGGAACTTTGTCCGGCGGGGCGCGAGGATGCGTTGCGCATCGAATTTTTTGGCGAGGAGATTGAACGCATCACGCGCTTTGAACCGCTCACGGGTCATAAGATAGAACAACTGTCGGCGGTGACCGTTTATCCGGGCAAGCAATTCGTCACGCCGGCGGAAAAATTGAAGCCGGCCATTCTTTCCATTCGCGAGGAATTGGGCGACCGCATTGCGTGGTTTGAGAAGCAGGGCAAGTTGATTGAGGCCCAGCGCATCAAGATGCGGACTGAGTATGATCTGGAGATGATGGAGGAGATGGGATTTTGTTCCGGCATTGAGAATTACACGCGGCACATCAGCGGCCGCGCGCCGGGATCGCGCCCGTGCACGTTGTTCGATTTCTTCCCGAAGGACTTTCTGCTGGTCGTGGATGAATCGCACGCCACCATTCCGCAAATTGGCGGGATGCACGCGGGCGACCGCTCGCGCAAGACGGTGCTCGTCGATTACGGCTTTCGCCTGCCGAGCGCGCTGGACAATCGCCCGCTCAACTTCGAGGAATTTCAAGGGCACCAGAACCAGACGATTTACGTCAGCGCGACGCCGGGACCAAAGGAACTCGAGTGGTCAAAGGGTCGCGTGGTGGAACAGATTGTTCGTCCCACCGGGTTGATCGATCCGAAGATCACGGTCAAACCGCTCGCGGGGCAGATCGATGATTTGATTGAGGAGGCGCGCAAGCGGGTGGAATTGAAGGAACGGGTGCTGGTCACCACGCTGACCAAACGAACGGCGGAGGAATTGACGGATTACCTGCGCGGCATCGGCATCAGTGTGCGTTATTTGCACAGCGAGATTGACGCCATTGAGCGCGTGGAGATCCTGCGGGCGTTGCGCAAAGGGGAGTTCGATGTGTTGGTGGGGATTAATTTATTGCGCGAGGGACTTGACCTGCCGGAGGTTTCGCTGGTGGCCATTCTCGATGCGGACAAGGAAGGTTATCTGCGTTCCACCACGAGTTTGATCCAGACGTCCGGCCGGGCCGCGCGCCATTTGAACGGCGAGGTGATTCTGTACGCCGATGTGATGACGCAAAGCATCCAGAAATTTCTGGCGGTGTCGGAGTATCGCCGCAAACGGCAGATTGCCTACAACGTGGAACACAATATTACGCCGCGCAGCGTGAGCCGCGCGGTGGAGGAGAGCCTGTCGTCGCACCAGGAAGTCACGGACGAGGCCAATTCCTTTTTGCGCGAAGCCGCGGGTGTGGATTTTGACGTCACGGAGACGGTGCGCGAATTGGAGGAGGAAATGTTGGCGGCGGCGAACAACCTGGAGTTTGAAAAGGCCGCGTTGTTGCGCGATCAGGTGCGCGAGTTGAAACGGGCGACCGGCGATGGCAAGAGCGATGAGAAACCGGGACGCGTCAGTTATCAGAAGGGAAGGCGTGGCGGACGAAAAGCGAGGGTCGCCGGGTGAAATCAATTCAGCGAAATATCTTCGGGCATGGCGGCGAGCAAGCGGTATTTGCCGCCTTTCTGGCGGAGAATCGTGGGCCAAAGTTGCTCGGGGTCGATTTCAAACACCAGATCGAGCGTGGCGGGATGGGTGACCCAGGCTTCGCGTTTCATTTCGTCTTCCAACTGTCCCGGACTCCAACCCGCGTAACCCGCGAACATTTTAACTTTCTTGGTGGAGGAATAGGACTCGCCGATTTCCACCAGGGATTCGAGCGAATGTCCCAAGTCCAGATTGGACATGACACTGGCGTCGGGAAGAAAATTGTCAGAGTGAAGAAAGCTCAACGCGGAAAGTTGAACGGGTCCACCGAGGTAAAGCGGCTGGTCTTTAAGTCGATCAGGGATGTCGGCCACGAGCATTTCGCCGAGGTTGTTGCCACTGGAACGATTCAACACCAAGCCAAAAGCTCCTTCAGCATCATGCTGGCAAATCAATACCACAGTCCGCTGGAAAAATGATCCGCTTAACTGACCACTATCCAGCAGTAACTGGCCTTTTAGATATGTGGGCGCCTCTATCATGCCATTTACCCAAGGCAATTTGCACCAAGCTTGCCCTGTTTGCAATCTGGTTTAAACTCTTTGCATGTCAAAAATCTGCCTGCTCCTCCTGCTTGCGGTGGCCTTGGTCGCCTCCGGTTGCCACTGCACCAATCCCGGCAGCCGGGAGTTCGTGCCCGGCAAAGGCTGGGTGCCGAATTAATCACCACAGGACTGCGTCGCAAACATGCCATAATCAGCAAGTTGCGTTGGTAAGCGCCCATTATTGGGGGCGAATGAAGAGTTCCTGCTTCTCGTTTGAACCTTCAGTTTGAATGACGACGGAGTGGTTGCGGATTTCGAGGCACCGAATGGTGATATTGGTGTGAGCGAAGCGCACTTTGCCTTTTTCCATAACTCCCAAGGTGGCATCATTAATAAGCGCAAAACGATTCTGCGTCGCTCCGGAAAGCCCTTTCAAAACTAATATATCAGGAACCGGAGTGGGTGATGGTGGCTGCCAAGCCGGCAGACCGTCCGGTTGGCCTTTGAGAACCAAGACGCGATTCAATTCATAACGGCTCGCCCTTTCGTCAACCCCTTCTTTGATCCACTTGATCAAACGGTAGAATTCAAAATTGTCGTCGGCTGCGAGCAGCGTTGACATCTGGCCACGTGTATAAGCGTTTGCGCGTATCGCCCTCTGTTCCGCCGTGTCATGCCGTCCAGTGACAAGTTTATAGGCCACCAACTCACAAAAACCCTCCACTGTATCGGAGTCCAAATGTCGGTTTGTACTCACATTTTCGTTCAGCCAAACATGTGCGTACTCATGGGCGCAAATGGCGGCAAGGTGGCTTTGTGGCAAGCCGCTCAATAAGTAAATGCTATATTGGGTTGCCGCGCCATTGGTGTCTTTGTCAGCCTTGGTACAGCCTTGCAGCCCGCTGAAAGCATGTCCTGAATACTTGACCTGATACACGTTCTGCAACTGTCTTGAATCCAGCAGTGAAACCTTTATGTCGTCCCGCAAGATGCCAGTGCCCGCCAGTATCCCATGCACTTCGCGCCGGACGTCATAAAAAATGTTCTCCGCATCTTTCTGCTCGAGAATCGCTTCTTTGGCGTCGTCGGGGCAAAGCAATCGCCCATCGTCCAGCCGGGTGTAGTTTTTTCCCGGCCGACCACAAACATAACAACGCGAACTGGAATTCGCGCAACGCAGGCATATTGCCTCTGGCTGTATTGTCGAATAGTTCACTGTCCAAACAAAAACCCCGCTCAAAGGCTCCTTGCAGACTGCACAGATTTTAGGCTCCAAGGCGGAAGTGGTTTGGACGCAAAAAGCCCCTCCCAATAAAAGCAGAATTAATAAAAATAGGCGCATGGCGCTCAGGTAACTCGCTGTTTGGGAGGTGTTTCAGTTGAAACCCAATCCAAACCTACCTGGCGCACTGCCGCTTCCGCAACAGCCCAAGGTCGGCTAAACCAACGATTTTACCTTCTGCGCAATTGCAGCAGCATCAATGCCATACTTGGCCATCAATTCCTCCGGTTTGCCCGAATGCGGCAATTCACGAATCGCCAGCTTATGCACCCGGATGCCATCCACGCTCAACTCACCCGCCACGGCATCGCCCAACCCGCCTTCCGGATAATGATCCTCCACCGTGATCACAAGGTTGTTCGTCTTCTGCGCCGCGGCTTTAATCACATCTTTGCCCAACGGCTTGATACTGTAGGCGTCGATCACCGTGATACCAATTCCATCCTTGGCCAATGCATCAGCCGCTTTGATCGCTTCAAAAAGCGTCACACCCGCGCCCACCACCGTCACCTTGTCACCGGCAGCCTGGCGTTGCACCTTCGCGCCGCCAATGGGAAATTCCTCTTCATTCTTGTAAATCACCGGTGTCTTTGGCCGCGAAGTGCGCAGGAACGCCACGCCTTTTTGTTGCGCCATCTGGTCCATCAACTTCTCCGCGCACACGGCATCGCTCGGATACAACACCACGCTGCCTTCCACCGCGCGCATCATCGCCAAATCTTCCAACGCCATTTGCGAAGTGCCATCTTCACCAATGCTCACCCCAACATGCGAACCAACCAGCTTGACATTCGCGCCGGAAATTCCCGCCAGGCGAATCTGGTCGAATGCCCGCGTGAAAAAGCACGCAAAGGTGGACGCAAACGGAACCTTCCCGCGCGTTCCAAAACCGGTCGCCACGCCCACCATGTTCTGCTCGGCAATATAGCATTCCGTGAAACGCTCTGGAAACTTCTTGTAAAATTTGTCCGAGAACGTCGAGTTCTTGGTATCGCCATCCAACGCCACCACACGCTCGTCCACACTGCCGATCCGCAACAGGGCATTGCCAAATGCTTCACGGGTGGCCACCACATCACCGAGTTTATAGGTCGGCGCGGGATAACTGGCCGGCGCTTCATTCTTGGGCCACGGCAAATCGCTCGGGGCCGGAATCGGTTCCGCCACGCCGGTTTTTGCCTTCGGTTGAAGTTCAGCAATCGCCTTGGCCGCTTCGTCCTTGGAGAGCGCCTTGCCGTGCCAGCCATCTTTGTCGGCTATGAAGGAAACGCCATGACCTTTCTCCGTCTTGGCAATAATCGCCAGCGGCTGTTTGCCCAAACCGGCGGCCGCCAACACTTCCAGGATTTCCTCCATGTCATGACCGTTGATGACTTCCACGCGCCAATTAAAAGCTTCAAAACGCCGGCGATACACATCCGTGTCATAACCAAATGCCGTGGCCTGGCTTTGGCCAAGACGGTTGCAATCCACAATTGCCACCAGGTTGTTCAGTTGATTGATCCCGGCCAGCGATGCCGCTTCCCAAACCGAACCCTCCGCGATCTCGCCGTCGCCCATCAGCACATAGGTGCGAAAATCCAGCTTGTCCAACCGCGCGCTCAACGCCATGCCCACCCCCACACTCAACCCCTGGCCGAGCGAGCCGGTGGCCACATCAACCCACGGCAGCCGTGGCGTCGGATGCCCTTCCAAATCACTGCTCAGTTCGCGCAACGTCTTCAAATGCTCGCGCGTAATAATTCCCAACTCCGCCCAGACGGAATACAGCAGCGGCGCGGCGTGGCCTTTGGAAAGAATAAAACGGTCGTTGTTCGGGTGGTGCGGGTTTTTGACATCATAGCGCATGTGCCCAAAAAAGAGCGCCGCCACAATATCCGCCGCCGACATGCAGGAGCTGGGATGCCCGCTGCCCGCCGCAGTGGTGGCCACAATGGAGTCAATTCGCAATTGGTTCGCAATGCCCGATAGATTCTCTTCTGTAAGCGTATTCATTCGTTCTGGAAAACTGTATGGTTTGGCGGCCAAAAAGCGAGGCCGAAAAAAAGTAAGTTTTTTTGGGGTCTTTAACCCGGTCGTAAATGCCTTCCTTGACCCTGTGTTTATGGGGCGTTGGCCGGGTGCTTTAGATTGTGCGAGGCAATACTGCACGTCGGAAACGTCTTGATATCGTTTAATGAATAACCACCGCCCGCGGGACAAACCGGAAACGCGTTCTGCGAAAAATAAGGCAGCAAATCCGCCATCGTCGGCATGGCTTCCGCACTCTTTCCGGTTTCCAGCGCCCACTGCTGCTTGGCCCCATTGATTTGATGCAGGTTGTTCACGCACGCATCGGCCTGCGTCTGGGCGGTTTGAGCGGCAGCCCGCAATGTCACCTGCGCGATTTGCTTGTTCTGGTCCCGCAACGCCTGGGTCTCCGAATTAAATTGCTCCTCCCGCCGCGTCTGGTCGTTTTGAAGCGCCAGCATCTTATTCGTAAGTTGCTTCCCTTGATCGCGCAATTGCTTGACCTCATTGCGCAAGCGCAACAACTCATCATTATCTTTCCGCAAACGCGCCAACTCCACCGATTGATCGGGCAGCTTCTTCAACTCCTCATTCTCCGCCTTCAAAGCGGTCAGCTCTTCGCCCTCTTGACGCAGCCGGGTGAGTTCCGCCTCCTTCGACTGGCCCGAGGAGTACATCAAGTAACCCCCCACCAGCAACGCCCCCACGCAAACCCATGGGATTAAGTTTTTCATAAATTTCAACCGGTAATCTGTTTTCTCGCGCCTGCGTCCTCTCCCGCAAAACACTGCAATGCTGCAATAAAAAAATGGTGCGCGTGGCGGGAGTTGAACCCACAACCAGCGGCTTCGGAGGCCGTTACTCTATCCAATTGAGCTACACGCGCTACGGTCTGCAGCCAGACTGCAAACTCTGGAACCACACAATATCGCCGGAACACAACCCGCGGCAAGCAAAACTGCCGATACCTATTGCCCAACCCTGCCGAATACCACCCCATTCCCTCCCCTCGTGCCTCGACGCCAACCTTCCGGCGAAAACGCCATATTCTATCACATTTCTCATTCATTTGACCCAATTCCCCCGGTTCCTGACCATAAATGAACTCTTGCCGCCCGCGTAAAAGCACCTTGTTTTCCTTGACCATAAAAAAACTACCTTCCGATACCTTGACTGACCTTCCGATACCTTCTTGTGCAGCTTGTGCTCCGCGCGGCGCCTGTCCGCCATAGCCTTGGCGAAGGTGGAAGCCCCTTCCATCCCCAGCCCCGGACGGGGCGACAGAATTTAGCCCACAGCGCCAGCTGTGGGAT
>JAQGPA010000129.1 GCA_028293325.1 Pedosphaera sp.
AGGTCACGAGGTCCACGAAATCGGGCTTGAGCTGACGGGAGGTCCAAAGCTCTTCCGCGGCGTACTGGCCATTGCTCTTCTTGATGCGTATCGCGCGCGTGCCCATGTTCATGCCGGTGGGCAAAAGAATGGTATCGCTTCCCACGACGTGCGGCTGCACCGCTCGGTACTGCGCGATCTTCCACTCGTAATCGAGCCGCGTTTTGCCATTGGCCGGGTCGAGCAGCACCAGGCCGGAACTTGAGAGCATCAGAACGGAATCCTCGCCCAGGATATTATTAAGTTGCGGTGAACCATACGAATTTACGGGGCAAGGAACGGACCAGCGGAGGTCGCCAGAAGCTGTCTCGAACGCGAGCAATCCTTTCTCCCCAGCGCCGCCTCCATAAACAACGACAAGGGGTCCAAGCACCAGGGGCGAAGATGAAAAGCCCCACATGGGAACTTTGCTATCGGCAACCTGGGTCAGCTCCTTCTTCCAAACGATTTCGCCCGTGACCGGGTTTAGCCGCAGAAATGCTCCGGTGCTGCCGACGACGTAAAGCGCGCCATTCGCAAGCGTCGGCGTCGCGCGTGGGCCAGGACCGCCCATCGGATCGTCCAGGCGTCCATCGATCTCCGTTTTCCAGATTTCCCTGCCCGAATCCGCATCGTAGCACCCCACCGCTTCTTTTGGGCCGCGCTGGTCCTGGGTGAAAAGCATGCGGCCAGCCACTGCGAGAGAGGACCAGCCGGGGCCCACCGGGATTTTCCAGAGCAGCTTGGGCGGGTGATCGTTCCAATTGGTCGAAATTCTCGGCGCCAGGGAACGCCCGGCGCGGTCCGAGCCGCGAAATTCGGGCCATTCCGGATGCGCCAGAGAATTCGTGAGCGAGCTTTTGTCGATTTGCGCCGTCGGTTTTGGCGTTGCCGGCGTCCGCGCGGCGAGCATCGCATCCTCCGCGGTTTGTTTCCAGCGCGAATGGAACGAGAACTTGTAATCCCCGGTCATGCCGTCATTGCGCAAGAGCATCGACACGGAGAACCCGGCAAAAGCAAGCAGCACCGCGGTCCCCGAACGAATCGCGGGCGGCGATTTCTTGAGAAGTGCGGCGGTGAGCGCGAAAAGGAAGAAGCCCATCGGGAGGGTGAAATACGTCGTCGCCGCCCCGCGCATGGTCGGGTGAGCGAGCGTAATGGTGATTGCGGCGCTCGCGACCAGGCCCAGAAAACCGAACAATCTTTCCCGCCAGGTCGCCCGGCTGGCCGCAAGCCACCAGATAAGCAAAAGGAGGCAGGCCAACAGCGGGCCGAAAACCGCCACCATCCAGTACTTCGCGGCTCCTTCCTCCGAAATGCCCGGGCCAAACCGCGCCGCGAGCATCAGAAGAGCGAGTAGAAACGCCGGCCAGGCTCTGAGCGGGCGGAACTGTTTGCGTGAACCATCCGGGGTGCTGGGGCGTTCCGGAGCATTTTCTTCCGTTGTCAGGTCATTCATGCGGCGATCTCCTGTCGATTATAGAGCAGACAAGCTTGCGGCAACAAGAGAATTTGCCTCCACAAACGCACCCCAGAGCTCAGCATTTAGGACGTGCGCCTTCCGCTTATTTGAACATTCGCTACGCTCTGGTTTTTTCGGCGGGCAAGCGACGCAACTTCAATTGGAGCCGACGTGAGCTGACCGACAGAAATAATCACACCCAAGCTTGCCAGTCCCGCTTCATTTCGCTAGTTTCCCCCCTATTAGCCTATGAATAACTCAATCCGTTTCAAACTTTTCCTCATGATGGTGTTGGAGTTTTTCATCTGGGGCGCCTGGTTGCCGCTCATCTTTGGTTACCTGCCCAGCCTCGGTTTTTCACCGGCCGAACAATCCTGGATTCTTAATGCCTTTCCCATCGCCGCCATCATCGGCATGTTTTTCAGCAACCAGTTCGCCGACCGCCATTTTGCCGCCGAGAAATTCCTTGCGTTCAGTCATCTCATCGGCGGCCTGGCCATGATCGGCCTGGTCTTCACGAAATCATTCTGGCCCTTCTTCGGCCTGATGCTCGTGCACTGTCTCCTCTACGTCCCGACCATCTCCATTACCAATTCCATCGCGTTCGCCCACATGAAGGACCCGCAAAAGGAATTCGGTTTCGTGCGCATGGGCGGCACCTTCGGCTGGATTCTCGCCGCTTGGCCGTTCACTTTCATCCTCGTGGACTGGGACAAGGTGCATGCGGCGAACCCGCAGGGCATCGTCAGCTGGATCGGCACCGTGCTGAACAACGGCCTCAGCGGCCAGCCGTTGCAGGATGCGACAAAATACACTTTCATCGTTGCCGGCATCGCCTCGTTGTTGCTCGCCGCCTTCAGCTTGCTCCTGCCCTACACTCCGCCGAAGAAGGCCGGTGAAGGTGGCGCGGAAACGCTCGCCTGGATCGAAGCAATCAAGCTGCTCAAGCATCCCTTCGTGCTTGTGCTTTGGCTGGTCACGTTCATTGATTCCTTTGTCCACAACTGCTATTTCAACTGGGCTGGTTCCTTTCTGGGAGCCTCGCCCCAAAACGGCGGCGTAGGTATTCCCGGCAATTGGATCATGCCGGTCATGAGCATCGGCCAGGTGGCGGAAATTCTCACTATGTTCATTCTCGGCACCACCCTGAAACGCTTCGGTTGGCGCACGACCATGATTCTCGGCATCCTCGCTTATCCGGCCCGCTTCGTGGTCTGGGCCTTTTTTCCGCAGCATAAGGAATTGATCATCCTGGTCCAAATCCTCCACGGCGTTTGCTATGCGTTTTTCTTCGCCACGGTTTACATCTTTGCGGAAGAACATTTTCCCAAGGACGTGCGGGCGAGTGCGCAGGGACTGTTTAACGTCATGATTCTCGGCATCGGCGTCCTCGTCGCCAACTCGGTTTGCCCGCTGCTAAGCCAGCAAACTTTCATGCATAATGGCGTGACCGACTTCCACCACCTGTTCCTGGTGCCGCTGGCCGCCGCCCTCGCTGCCGCCATCGGGCTCGCACTGTTCTTCCATCCGCCGGTGAAAACTGACCGGAAGGAATCCCGCCCGGAATCCGCGCCCGCTCCGACGCACTAACCCAGTTTCCGAATCGTACTGTCCGGCGGCAGTACCTCAAGCAACTGCGCCACTGGTTTGGACTGGCCCAGCAGGATCAGTTCCGGGGCAATTTCGCCCAACGGCTGCAATACAAAGCGGCGTTGCGCCGCGCGTGGATGCGGAAGAACCAATTGTTGCGTGTTGCGTGTCTCCGAACCAAACGCAATCAAATCCAGGTCCAGCGCGCGCGCCTCATTCAAAACTTTTTTCGGCTGCCGGCCGAACTCCCTTTCCAACGCATTCAACTCTCTCAGCAGCGATTCCGGAGTCTCGCCCGGCTTCGGCATCAGGCCCACCACTGCATTCACAAATCTTGGCGAATCCGGCGGACAATCCACCGGCGCAGTCTCCCAAAGTGAGGATTTTATCACTGGCTCAGCGGAATATTCTTCCAGTCGCTCCATCGCGCGCCGGAGTGTCTGCTGTGAATCGCCCAGGTTTGAACCCAGCGCAATGAATGCAAATGAAGAGTTCATCGGACTTGATGATCCGAAATTCGGAATTTGAAATTTACTTCAACCCCAGCACATCCTGCATGTCATACAGGCCGGGTTTCTGCTTCACCACCCATTGGGCCGCGCGCAGTGCGCCGTTGGCAAAGGTCTCCCGACTCGACGCCTTATGCGTCAACTCCACCCGCTCGCCATTCGCGGCAAAGATAACCGTATGGTCGCCCACCACATCACCGCCGCGCAAGGAGTGCATCCCAATTTCTGCGGCCGTGCGCTCGCCCACAATTCCTTCCCGCCCATGACGCAGCGACTGCTTCAATTGCAATTTGCGCACGTCGGCCAGGATTTCCACCAGCGTCGTCGCCGTACCGCTCGGCGCGTCTTTTTTCATGCGATGATGCATCTCCACCACTTCCAGGTCAAAATCCGGCCCCAGAATCTCCGCCGCTTTGCGCGTCAGCCAAAACAGCGTGTTGACTCCCGTGGAAAAATTCGTGGCCACCACCATCGGAATTTGCGCTTTTAACTTTAAAATTTCCGCCTTGGCCGCCTCCGAGTGCCCGGTGGTGCCAATGACGATGGCCTTCTTGTGCGCCGCGCAGAGCGCGGCAATCGCGGCCGTGGCGTTGTGCGAACTGAAATCAATCACCACGTCGCATCGATCAATGATCGATTTGAGCTCCTCACCCACGTCGATTTGCCCGGCCACTTCCACCCCCGGATTCTTTGCCGCGCCGGCCAGCAAGGCCTGCCCCATTCGGCCTTTCGCGCCGGTAATGATTATTTTAGTCACGCTGCTCATTTATTTTACGAGACCGCACGCTTTGAGGGTCGCTTTCAAAGTATGACGATTCTTCATGCTCATATGCACCAGCGGCAAACGGTATTCCTCCGTGATCATTCCCATCATCGCCATGGCCGCTTTAATTGGCTGCGGATTGGTTTCAATAAACAAATCCCGGAACAACATGGAATATTTTTCGTGCAGCTTGAGCGCCATGGCCGGTTTGCCCGTCGCAAACGCCTTCACCATGTGCGAAACTTCGCGCGGAATTATATTTGAGGCCACGCTGATGACTCCGTTCGCGCCCACCGCCATGAACGGCAGCGTAAGGGAATCGTCCCCGCTCAGAATCTCAAAGTCATCGCCCATGACCCGCCGCAATTGCGTCACCCGCTCCGGATTCCCGCCGGCTTCCTTGATGCCGATGATGTTGACGCTGTCATGCGCCAGCCGGTTGACCGTGTCCACGGCAATCTCGACCCCGCACCGCCCGGGAATGCTGTAGAGCACAATCGGCAGCTTGGTCGCCCGCGCGATGGCGTGAAAATGTTGAAACAACCCATCCTGCGTCGGTTTGTTATAATACGGAGCCACCTGCAATGAACCATCCGCGCCCGCCCGCTCCGCAGCTTGCGTCAGTTGAATCGCTTCGCGCGTCGAATTGCTGCCCGTGCCGGCCAGGACCTTGATCCGGCCCGCCGCAATCTTGACCGAGAGCGACACCACATGAATGTGCTCCTCATAGTTGAGCGTCGGCGATTCCCCGGTCGTGCCGACCGGCACGATTCCATCCACGCCCCCTTTGATCTGCGACTTGATCAGCCGTTCGAGCGCGGTTTCATCAATTTTTCCATTCTTAAATGGAGTAACAATGGCGGTATAGGTTCCTGTAAACATGAGTTAAATAAATATGCGGTGGTAAATTCGGCTAAATGACTCGCTTTTGCCAGCCTCTTTTTTGCGCGCTTTCGGTGTGCGCTTACAAAGCGATCTTCCCTTCAAACACAAAATCCGCGGGTCCGCTTAGGCGGACCTCTGTAAAATCCCCGTTGTTCTGCTTAAAGCTCACTTCCAGCAGGTCGCCGCCTTGCACTTGGACTTTTACCGGCGATGCAAATTGATGCAGCTGGGCGGCAATCAACGCCGCCGCCGTCACTCCCGTGCCGCAAGCCAGGGTTTCACCCTCCACCCCGCGTTCGTACGTGCGCACGCGAATGCCCCCGTCTTTCAATCGCTGGACAAAATTTACATTCGTCCCCTTCGGCGCATAATGCGCATGCCGCCGGATTTCCTGCCCCAATTGATGCACCATGGCCTGGTCGGCGTCGGGCACAAACATCACCGCATGCGGCACGCCGGTGTTCAGCGAATGAATGGTCTGCTGGCCAATGGTCAGCGGCACCGTCTCGTTCAAACGCAAATCCTTTGGCTGCGTCAAACTCACCGTCACCCGCTCGCCCTGAAAACTGGCGCTGATAATTCCCGCTCCGGTTTCAAAAGTGAAATCGCGATTCGCTCCCGTCAGTTTCTGCACATACCGCGCAAAGCAACGCGCGCCATTGCCGCACATCTCGGCCGTGCTCCCGTCGCTGTTATAAAATTCCCAGGCCCAATCCGCTTTGCCCGTAGCGCAGGGAATTAACAACAGCACGCCATCGGCGCCCGCGCCTCGCTGCCGGTGGCACAAATGCACCACCTGCTCGCGGTTCAGCTTGACTTTTTGCTCCCGATTATCTACAAGAACAAAGTCATTACCTGCACCATTCATCTTGGTGAATTCCAAAACCATGGCTCAAATTAGCAGGTGGGAGCTGAAATATCAAAGTTCAAAGTTTTTTCGCAACCGCATTTGCCGTTCTGCTTTCCATATTATATATATGAATGTGAAAACGCGAGGGTTCTAATGGAGTGATAAAAAACTTTACAGCTACCAAGCCTGTTCGCAAACTAATCGACGTGTCAGTTACGTCGTCTCAGGATAGGCCATTAGAAGCAAAACCGTTACAACAAGACTTCGGATTTCGACCCCGGATAGACTTGGAAACCGCCATTCAGCGGTCCCAAAACTACCTTCTCCGGGAACAGAAGCCCGAAGGCTATTGGGTCGGCGAGCTCATCGTTGATTCAACGCTGAATTCCGACACCATCGCCTACCATCATTGGAACGGCAAGGTGGACCCGCAATGGCAGCGCAAGGCGGTTAATCACATTTTTTCCATGCAACTCCCGGATGGGGGTTGGAACATCTATTACGGCGGCCCCTCGGAAGTCAACGCCACCATCAAAGCCTACCTGGCCTTGAAGCTCGCCGGTATCCCGGTGACCGATCACCGGATGCTCCGCGCCCGTTCTGTCGCTTTAAGTCTCGGCGGCGTGCCGCGAATGAACACGTTTTCCAAACTTTACCTGGCAATGCTCGGTCTTTATCCCTGGAAATATGTGCCCACCATTCCCTGCGAGGTCATCCTCATCGGTAAATGGTTCCATGTGAATTTTTATGAAATGAGTTCGTGGAGCCGGTCCATGCTCGTGCCGCTCGCCATCATCAACCATTTCAAGCCGACTCGCCCGCTCCAGACTCCTGTCACGCTCGAAGAACTGCATCCTGAAGGTTATCATGAACGGGATTTGGCGCTCGCGCCCGACCCGGAACGCATCACCTGGCGGAATTTTTTCCTCTGGCTCGACGGCTTGCATAAATTTGCCGAACTCTGGGTGCAGGCCGGCATTCACCCGTTCCGCCGTCGCGCGTTGAAAAAATGCGAATCCTGGATGCTCGAACGCCTGGAAGGCTCGAATGGTCTCGCTGCCATTTTCCCCGCGATGCTGAATTGCCTCATCGCCCTCAAGGCCCTGGGCTATCCTGACGATCACCCGCAAGTCTTGCGCGCCGAAAAGGAATTAAAAAATCTCGAGCACGAGACCGAGCACACTGTACGCATCGAACCCTGCCTTTCACCCGTTTGGGATACCGCCATTGTCGCCATCTGCCTGCACGAATCCGGCGTTCCCGCCGAGCATCCGGCCATGAAAAAGTGCGCCGACTGGCTCATGGAAAAGGAAATTCGTTTTCGCGGTGATTGGCATTACAAGAATCCGGTGGACGTGGAACCCAGCGGCTGGGTTTTCGAATTCGAAAACAAGTGGAACCCGGACATCGACGACACGGCCATGGTGTTGCTGGCCCTGCGAAAAATTCCCACGGACAATCAACAGCGCCGCGATGAATGTTTCCAGCGCGGCTTGAAATGGATGATGGCTTTCCAATGCAAGGACGGAGGCTGGGCCGCATTCGACAAGGATTGCACCAAGGGCATTCTGGAAAAAGTGCCGTTCGCGGATCATAACGCCATGCTCGACCCGGAATGCGCCGACATCACCGCGCGGATCCTGGAGTTGGCCGGCTACGAAGGTTATAGCGTGGATCATCCGCAGGTCAAAAAGGCCATCCAATTTCTGCGCGATGAACAGGAGGAGGACGGCTCCTGGTACGGCCGTTGGGGCGTTAATTTTATTTACGGCACCTGGCAGGTGTTGCGCGGCATGCGCGCACTCGGTGTTAACATGAACCAACCCTGGCTCCTTCGGGCGCGCGATTGGCTCGAAAGCGTCCAGCATGAAGATGGCGGTTGGGGCGAACGTTGCAATACCTACGACGACCCTGTTTTCAAAGGCCAAGGCCCCAGCACCGCTTCCCAGTCAGCGTGGGCGGTGATGGGCTTGTGCGCCTTTGATGAACCCAATCGCCCGAGCATCACGCGCGGCATTCAGTATCTGACTCAAACCCAGAACCCGGATGGTTCCTGGACGGAACACGAAACGACCGGCACCGGTTTCCCCCGCGTGTTCTATCTGAAGTACGATATGTATCGGAATAGCTGGCCGCTGCTGGCGCTGGCTACTTACCGCAATCTTTTGGACAGCGTTCCCCAGGGAGCCGTGGTCCGCCACGTCAACGGCGTTTCCCACCAGAAGCCCGAAGTGCTAAAAGCGGATCAGTCTTCCCTGGCTGGCGCGAAATAACGCCTCCGCACACAAATCTCGCCTTTTTCAAAAGAGTGCGTTAACTCTGTCCGCGCCATGACTTGGGCTTATCGAAACCTCTTGCGTCCCCTGCTCTTCCGCTGGGATTCGGAGGCCATTCACGATCGCACCTTGCAACGCCTCGCCTGGACCAGTCGTCACCCATCCGTGTGCGGAATGTTGGCCTCATTTTTTCGCCCTGATCCATTGCCCGTGGAATTGTTTGGTCTCAAATTTCCCAATCCCGTCGGTCTCGCTGCCGGCATGGATAAACAAGCCGCTGCCGTTCCCGTCTGGGATGCCCTCGGCTTCGGTTTTTCCGAACTGGGCGGCGTCACCTGGCATGCGCAACCCGGCAATCCCGCTCCCCGCATGTTCCGCGCAGTGCCGCAGGAAGCGCTCATTAACCGCATGGGTTTTAATAATCCTGGAGCGGAAGCGCTCGCCCGCCGATTGCGCGAATGGCAAACCGCTGGCCGCTGGCCTAAACATCCGGTCGGTATCAATCTCGGCAAATCAAAAATCACTCCCTTGGCAGCGGCGGCCAAAGATTATTCCGATTCCTTGCGCGCGCTCTGGCCTTATGCGGATTTCTTTGTAGTCAATGTCAGTTCGCCCAACACACCCAATCTCCGTCAACTCCAGGACAAGGCCGCTCTTGACGAAATCCTCGCCGCGCTTCAAGAGGTCAATCTTTCGCTGAGTAAAGCCGCTGTCCCTCCCCGTCCGCCCAAACCGATTTTAGTGAAAGTGGCGCCAGACCTCTCCTTCCCCGCGTTGGATGAAATTCTGGAGTTGGCCGCCCCACGCCAACTCGCGGGCATTGTCGCCACCAACACCACCATAACCCGCCCGCAAACCGACCAGGTGGCCTTACAGCGCATCTACGCTGAGACTGGCGGATTAAGTGGCCGGCCACTCGCCACGCGCAGCACAGAGGTTATTCGCCACCTTTATCGGCAGACCCACGGCACCCTGCCCATCATCGGCGTGGGCGGCATCTTCAATGCAGCCGATGCCTGGGAGAAAATCGCCGCGGGTGCCTCTCTTATCCAGCTTTACACCGGTTTGGTCTATGAAGGCCCAGGAATAGTCCGGAAAATCGTCTCCGGTTTGCGTTCCCGCCTGCAAGCGGACGGCCTTGACACCCTCGCCCAAGCGGTCGGTTGTGAGTCAAATTCACCCACCCACCCCAAAAGCACCCGCTAAGTTTCTGTATATTATATACTTGACCGCTTGCCCCGGGCGTATTATATCCACCCCATAAGAAGTTGGTATAACGCTTAATGCTCTCCTAAACCGAACTACTATGACAAAGCGTGACTTGGTTATTCGTATCAGCAATGAAACTGGCTTGGTGCAGCAACAGGTCCTCGATGTCGTCCAAAAAACCCTTGATTACATTGCCGAGGCCGTGTCCAAGGGTGACAAAGTGGAACTCCGTAACTTCGGCGTTTTCGAAGTAAAAATTCGGAAGGCGCGCATTGGCCGCAACCCCAACGCCCCCGCCACCGACGTGCCCATCCCACAACGGTCGGTCGTGAAGTTCAAGCCCGGCAAGGAAATGCGCGCCGAGGTCCTGAAACTCACACCCAAACCCGAAGGCAATACGCCTTGATCCGCCGGACAGCTTTTCACGTGCGCTCACTCCTTCAGGGCGCTCCTCCTGCTTCCCCATAAGGCTTGGACTGAATTTGATGGTTGCCTAAGCCAACCCTTTCCCGTTTAGCTTTCGCCTGTCGTATGGACCGATTACCAGGTTTTCGTGATTTTTATCCTGAACCGCTCCCGCACCCGGACGTTTGGAGTGCGGATGCGCGGCAGTATATTTTTAACAAATGGCGCAGCATGGCACAGCGCTATGGCTTCCGCGAATACGACGGCCCACCCCTGGAACCGCTCGAACTGTTCACCACTAAGAGCGGTGAGGAGATCGTCGGCCAACTCTATAATTTCATCGATAAGGGCCAGCGCGAAATCGCCTTGCGTCCGGAAATGACCCCCACGCTCGCGCGTATGGTGGCCGCGCACGAGCGCAATTACAAAAAACCGATCAAGTGGTTCGCCCTTCCCCAACTCTTCCGCTACGAACGCCAGCAGAAGGGCCGTCTCCGTGAGCATTTCCAGTTTAACGCCGATATCTTCGGGGAAACGGACGTCGCCGCCGACGCCGAACTCGTCGCGCTCTTGATTGATACGCTGCGCTCTTTCGGCCTCACCGCCAAAGATTTCATCATTCGACTGAGCAGCCGAAATGCTTGGCAGGATTTTTTCAATCAACGTTGTTCCGACGAATCCAAGGCCTATGAGTTTTATCAGATCATCGACAAACTCGAACGGGAACAACCGGCTGTCAGCCAGGATAAACTCGCAAAGCTCGGCTTTTCGTTTGACGAAATCACTGCGTTCATCAATGCCGGCCAGCCCACGGCGGAGTTGGATCTCATCCTCAAGAATCTGGCGGCGCGCGGCTTGAGCGATTTCGTCAAGGTGGACTATCAGGTCATTCGCGGCCTCGCCTACTACACTGGTGTCGTCTTCGAAGCGTTCGATCAACAAGGTGAGTTCCGGGCCATCGCCGGCGGTGGTCGCTACGATAACCTCGTCAAACTCATCAGCGGCGGCAAAGTAAATCTGCCCGCTCTCGGCTTCGGCTTGGGCGACGTGGTCCTTCTTGAACTCCTCAAAGCCCGTGGCCTGCTGCCAAAGTTTGACGCCGCACTGGACGCTTTCTGTCTCATCGAAGACGAATCCCTGCGCGGCGAATCACTGAAACTGATCACCGATTTGCGCACGGCCGGTCTCGCCATTGATTATTCGCTGACTCCTGCCAAGCCCGACAAACAATTCAAGCGCGCCCAGGAAATCAAAGCCGCCCGCACCATCAAAATTGAGCGGAACGCCTCCGGAGAATTGACCGCCAGAATCAAAGACCTGCGCACCCGGGAAGAAAATGTTCTCCCGCTCACTGAAGCCGCGGAACTCCTGGCAAAAGGCGCTCGCTGACGCTGTCCCCGCAGCCATGAGCGACTCCACCAAACGTTTTTCCAGCCGTGTCGAAAACTACATCAATTACCGTCCTGGATACCCGCGCGACATCCTCAGCCTGCTCCAGCGGGAATGTCGGCTGACTGTCACTTCAATCATCGCCGATATCGGCTCCGGCACCGGCATTCTGACGGAACTTTTCCTTGAAAATGGCAACCCGGTTTTCGGCGTTGAGCCAAACCCGGAAATGCGCGCCGCCGCCGAACGGCTCCTCGGCCATTATTCCAACCTGCGCAGCATTGCCGGGACTGCCGAAACCACCACGCTCGCAACTCAAAGCGTGGACATCATTGTCGCCGGCCAGGCATTTCATTGGTTCGACCGCGAACGCACCCGACCTGAGTTTGTTCGCATTCTGAAACCCGGCGGCTGGATCGTGCTCGTCTGGAACGACCGCAAAATAAGCTCCACTCCTTTTCTCCAGGCCTACGAGGCGCTGCTGCAGACTTACGCCACGGACTATCAGGCGATCGATCACAAGCAAATGGATTCCACCGTCATTCAACGCTTTTTCGAGCCGGGCAACTTCAAACTGGCAACTTTTGCCAATCAACAGGTGTTTGACTTTGCCGGCTTGCAGGGCCGTCTGCTTTCCTCATCCTACGCTCCGGAGTCCGGCCACCCCCGGCACGATCCCATGTTGGCGGAGCTGGCTGCCATTTTTCAAAAGCATCAGCAAAATGGTAACGTCCTCTTCGAATACAACACCCTCGTTTATTACGGCCAATTGCAAACTGGATAAACGGCTTTCGCCTTGAATTCCGTACAACAAAAAAGCGAGGCCGAAGCCTCGCTTTTGCAAATTAAATGTGGCCGCAATTACTTGGCCTTGGCTGTCGCGTGCAGGGTTACTTTTTCCTTCACCAGCGTCGCGCCCTTGCCCAAACGCTTGCGCAGGTAGGTCAGCTTGGCGCGGCGCACGGAACCCTTGCGCTCCACTTCCACCTTGTCCACGCGCGGCGAATGAATCGGGAAAATACGTTCCACGCCTTCACCGTAGCTGATGCGGCGCACGGTAAACGTGGAGTTCAACCCACGACCGCGGCGGCCAATCACCACACCCGAGAAAATCTGGATGCGTTCCTTGTCCCCTTCCACCACCTTCGTGTGGACTTTAACGGAATCGCCCACCCCAAATTCCATCGGGTTTTTGCGAAACTGTTCCGATTCAATTTTATCAAGTATTGCTTGGTTCATAAATTATTTCAGTAAATCCGGTCTTCGTTCTTTGGTCCGCAGTTTGGCCTGTTCCGCCCGCCACTTCGCTATCTCCGCGTGATTGCCGGACATCAACACTTCCGGCACCTTCATCCCGCGAAATTCCGACGGCCGCGTATAGTGCGGGTATTCCAGTAATTCCTGGCTGAACGATTCTTCCCGCGAACTCTCGTCATCACCCAAAACTCCGGGCAACAACCGCGTCACCGTGTCGATGATCACCATGGCCGGTAACGCGCCGTTCGTCAGCACATAATCGCCAATCGATAACTCATCATCCGCCAGGTGTTCGCGTATCCGCTCGTCGAACCCTTCGTAACTGCCGCAAATCAGCAGCAAATGCTCCTGCTGCGCCAGTTCCCGCGCGATGGCCTGATTAAACTTTCGCCCCGCGGGCGACAGCAAAATCACGCGCGTCTTTTCGCGCCTCAGACTCTCAACTGCTTCAAAGATCGGCTCGGGCTTCAACAACATTCCCGGCCCGCCGCCAAACGGCCTGTCATCCACCGTCTTGTGCCGGTCGTGGGTGTAATCCCGTAAATTTATCACCTTCAACTCCAGCGCGCCTTCCGTGCGCGCCCGCTGAATGATGCTTTCGTCGAGCGGTCCCGCAAACATCGCGGGAAATAAAGTGAGCACGTCAATCTTCATGCTCGATGGCGCGCAACCTTGCGCGGCTCTCAGCGGCTAACGCGCCGCCTTTTCTTCAACGATCTCCAGGCTGCAACGCAACCCTTTCTTCGCGCTCCCGGCCACCAACAGCGACCGGATCGCATTGATCGTCATTCCCTGCCGGCCGATCACCTTGCCGACATCTTCCGTGTGCAACCGCAATTCGTAAATGGTCGTCCCTTCCCGTTCCACCGGGGTGACCGTCACGGCCTCCGGGTGATGCACCAACCCTTTGACCACGTATTCCAGAAAGGCTTGCATAGCCCCGCGAACCGCAGGTTACACCGCCGGCGCCGCCGCGGCTTTGTTTGCTTTCTTGATGAAGCTGGCCACCGTGTCGCTCGGCTTCGCGCCTTTGCTGACCCAATACTTGGCCCGGTCCAAATCGAGAACGAAATTGTTGCCCTTGTTCAAAGGCTGGTAGGTCCCAATCTCTTCAATGAATTTTCCATCGCGCGGGCTCCGTCCATCAGCCACGACAATGCGGAACACCGGAGTGTTCTTCGTCCCAACCCGCTTCATCCGAATTTTAACTGCCATAAATAACTCTTAACTATTGTGGTGACGGCGAACCACGGTTTTTGCCGCCCGCCGTTTCCGGCGTCTTCTAAAAAAGAGTGGAGAGCCTAAACACGCTGGACAGGCTTTGCAAGCCCTGTTTTTACGATTTCCAACACTCGCACTCATCTCCCGCCTCGCCCCAAAACTTCCGCTGCCCACCCAGGCAACCCGTTCCAGAACGAACCAACACCCAGCATACCCCAAACCCGCCCCGCGCGAAAGTAACTTGAGCAGACCCACCGCACTCCCCCATCGTCCTCGTCTGTCCGCCGTAGCCTCGGCGAAGGTGGATCCTCGATTCTTCTCCATTATTAGCGCACAAGCGCACTCACCGCCACACGTTTGCGACGCAAGTTATTAATATAAAATGAGTTGTCGCACATACCGACCATTCAACAACTCCCCAGCAACGATACCACCCCCCGCAGCTACCTTGGTTGATCTTAGCATTACCTTGACTGGCCTCGTTGCTTGTCCCGCCATCCCGTCCGTCCACGGTTAAACCCCGAATTCCGACAACCCTGAACTCGGAACTCAGAACGCTGAACCTTGTATCTTGTCTTCATATTGACCCGTGTGGAAACACCCGGCAGGACAAAAAT
>JAQGPA010000024.1 GCA_028293325.1 Pedosphaera sp.
GGTCCGCATCACCTTCACCAAAAATAAAAATGCGCCACAACGAAAATGTGAGCACCGCCTTTTCTGCGAATCGGTTGATCGACGAGTTTTCACACAGGCTCGCGACTTGTTAGGCGTCACGTTTTTCATTTACCTTATTGTTCCGGCGCGTCTCGGCACGAATCAACATCATCAATGTCGTGCCCGCTAATGAGCAAATACTCGCTATAAATGTCGCTACCCCGTTTCGAGTCTCACCAGGTAATAGAAAGAAAGCAGTGTAAGTGAAAACGCCCACAGCAAACCCGCAAAGTACGCCGGCTGCTATCAGTCCGAAGTCGTGCAATCGTGTTGGTTTCATACTCGCTGCCACCTAACGCCCAAGCTCAGCGACCGCCGGGACAGCGACGGTGGAGCGCAAAGTCTGCGTGGCAAAACCTGAACGGTGGAACAGACTGCGCCCACGGCGGTTCGCTGGAGCGCTCTGGTTAGGTGGCTCAATGTGCCGATAAAGACATCCCAATACAATCAATCCACCTAGTAAAAGCGTGAGGGTGGATGGTTCTGGCGCTGGCGTAATCTGTCCTCTGTAAGCGGTGTCGGTGTAGGTGATTTCAGCATACCACAGTCCCGCCAACAAATTTTGGATTTGAGGGTTTGTCAATTGCCAGGAGCCTTCGTAGTCATACGCGGCGCCCGTAGCCGGCGGCGGATATCCTGCAAAGACCAAATTGGTAAATTGAAAAACCGTGGCAAATGATCCATCACCTAACCTCTCTAAAATCGAACCAAAACTCGGCGGAGTGCCGTCGAGATAAATGGCCGCATAAAATATATCGTCCGTTAGCCGTGCGCCGCTGTCGGGAACACCAGGTGTATGCGGCGGCGGATTGCTGCCAAAGTTGACGTTAAATTCTATGATGCCTTGCGCAAAGGCTGGAACTGGTAAGACCAATGCAAGCGTGAGAATGATAAAGATGTGTTTCATACGTTATGCCACCTGACAATTAATATACGACCGGCGGTTCGTATATTGAAACATAAGCACAAATACCAAACGAACGGGGGGATGGTTTACAAAAGTCATTCGCTGGAAGCTCCTTGCGCTGGGTACGCAGCGAATCCCGCGCGCCTGGCCCAATTGATATTGCGACAACCTCATATGGCTTCCGTTTCATGTGCCTCGCCTATGAAGCTGCCAACACCAGCACCAAAATCAAGCCTCGAATGAAGTCGTTCTCAAGTCAGGGAAACTCCGGAACGACCATTTTGCTCGTGCGACAAAAACTGGTGGAGTATCGAATGGTGCATCGGGAGGGACTCGAACCCCCAACCTTCTGATCCGAAGTCAGAAGCTCTATCCAATTGAGCTACCGATGCATCCAAATCCGGCCCCGCTTCTGCCATTAAGCCATATTTGCCCTCCCAATTCAATCCACAACGGGCGGACATTCCTTAATACTATCCACTCGCACCTCCAAACTTGCTTCAGGAGTCTCGCTTTGGCCGGACGCGGATGGTAAAATCTTCGGCCATGACGCCCAATATCGTCTCCGCCGTCGCATGACTCTGGCGGAAAAACAGCAGGAATTGCTCACGCAGCTTTCACGCATCAAGGATGCGCAGGAACGGTTTGCGCACGTGGTCGATTGCGGTCGGCAACGCCCCTCGCTGGCAGAATCCTGCAAGACGGATGAATTCCGCGTGGAAGGCTGTCTCGCCCGCCTTTGGCTGGTTCCCACCTTCAAAGGTGGAAAATGCCATTTCCAGACCGACTCCGACTCCGCCATCATGAAAGGAATTGCCGTGATGCTCTGCGAGTTTTACAGCAACCAAACACCCGAGGAAATCGTCACGATGGATCCCTCCTTTCTCAGTCAGGTGGGCATCACGCAACACCTCACACCAAACCGGCGCAACGGTCTGGCGCGGATTTGGGAAAAGATCCGGGACTTCGCGCAAAGCTGCCGCAGACAATCCTCCTCAGCGCCATGAGCCCCCGCCTTTTTGACACCCACAATCATTTGCAGGATGCGCCACTCACGGCTCATCGCGCTGTCATTTTGGAAGAACTCGATCGGCAAGGTCTCGTAAAAATGGTCGTGAACGGCACTCAGGAACAGGATTGGCCCGCCGTGCTCGCCCTGGCGCGGCAAAGTTCAAAAGTCATTCCCGCCTTCGGTCTGCATCCTTGGTATGTGGCGCAGCGTTCGGCGAATTGGCAATCCACTCTCTTGCATCATTTGGACCAGACTCCCGCAGGCATTGGCGAGATTGGTTTGGACCGTTGGATTGAAGGCTACGATTCACCGCAACAGGAAGCGGTCTTTCTTTGGCAATGGCAGATGGCTACCGAACGCAATTTACCGGTGAGCATTCATTGCCTGCGCGCCTGGGGCCGGTTGTTGGAACTTTTGCAGCAGGAGCCCGGCCCGCGCTGCGGGTTTCTGTTGCACTCCTATGGCGGCCCGCAGGAAATGATTCAACCGCTCGTGAAACTCGGCGCCTATTTCTCCATCTCCGGTTACTTCGCGCACGAACGCAAAACCCGCCAGCGGGAAACCTTCCGCCACGTTCCCCCCGACCGCCTGCTCATCGAAACCGATGCGCCCGACATGTTGCCGCCGCAAAATTATATCGGATTCCCACTCCTCGATGACGCTTCCGGCAAACCCATTAATCATCCCGCCAATATCAGCGCCATTTACCGGTTTGTGGCCGAATTGCTCCACGAACCCATTGCCCTCGTTGCCCAACGTGCTGAAGAAAATTTTCAGCGCCTTTTTGGCGGTCTGATGCAATAGCTCGTAAGTCTCACCGTTCTATTTGCCCTCCGCAATTTTTTGCACCACCTGCGCCGCTGCCACGAAACCGAACGTGCCCGTGACAAAGCTGGCCGTGCCAAAACCACTGTCGCAATTGAGCCTCAAGTCCCCGCCCGGCTCGCGTTCACCGCACACCGCTCCATCCTTCCCCGGATAAACCTGCGGCTCGGTCGAGAACACACAATCCACCTTGAGCGGCTTGTCACCACGGGGAAATCCATGCCGCGTGCGCAGCTTGCTCCGCGTCTCGCGCAAAAGGCGATCATGACTGGCGCGCGCAAGATCAGCCACGCTCACCGCTGCCGGGTTGCGCCGCCCGCCCGCCGCGCCCGTCGTCAGAATCGGAATGCCCAGTTCGCGGCATAAGGCAATCATCAACGACTTCTTGGTGGAACTATCGATGGCATCGATCACGTAATCAAAGCGCGAGTTCAAAAGCTCCTTGGCATTCGCTTCCGTGAAAAATGCCGCAATCGGATGGACCTCACAACCGGGATTAATTGCCTGCGCGCGCCGCGCCATGACCTCGATTTTTGGCCGGCCAATCTCGCCATCGAGCGCATGCAACTGCCGGTTCACATTGCTCACGCAAACTTCATCCAAATCCACCAGCGTCAGCGCACCAATACCCGAACGGGCGAGCGCTTCTACCGCCCAGGAGCCCACCCCGCCAATACCCACCACGCAGACGTGCGACCGTCCCAATCGGGCCAGTCCCTCCGCCCCAAACAACCGGGCCACACCGCCAAAACGCTCGTTATAGTCGCTCATCAAAAGAGATTTACTAACCATTGACGCGCCATTTGCCAAGCGCAGGTTGCAGCCATTAAGTTGATTCACGCAGTTGCTTACCTCTCATTCTCTGGCAAATTAGAATATGAGGGTGAAACAGCCCAAGGCTTTCGCGTTCGAGGAGTTTGTTGATACTCCCCAAGTGAGCCCCTATCAGCTTAAGGACGATGGGAACATACCCAACAACCGGCATCTGCCCCTTTTAATCTATGAGGGTGCGTTCAAGCTGCCCGCCCACGATCCCGCCTCGGTCATCGAGCGGGTCTTCTCCGCGAATCAATGGACGGAAAGCTGGCGCAACGGGATTTACCCGTTTCACCACTATCACAGCACGAGCCATGAGGTGCTCGGCGTCTTCTCCGGTCTGGCGACCATTCAATTCGGCGGCCCAAACGGCATCACGCAAACCATCAAGGCAGGCGATGTGGTGATCATTCCCGCGGGCGTTTCGCATAAAAATCTGGTCGCCACGGTGGATTTCGGCGTGGTGGGCGCATATCCCGGCGGACGGGACCACGACATGAATTACGGCAAACCGGAAGAACGCCCGGAAGCGGATCACAACATCTCCCGCGTCCCGATACCCAAACGCGATCCGGTCTATGGCGAGGACGGGCCGCTCTTCGAGCACTGGTTGGATTAGCCACCCAACGCTGCGTTAACGCGAATCGATTCGTGCCGAAAGAATTTTGCGGGAGGGAACGTAGTTGGCGATGAATTCACGGCGAAATTCCGCAAACGTCCCCGCCGCCAGCGCCGCGCGGACATCGGCCATCACTTTCAGGTACATATGCGAATTGTGAACACTCACCATTCGCAGACCGAGAATTTCCCCCACGTTTAACAAATGCCGTAAATACGCGCGCGTGAAATTACGGCACGCATAACATTCGCAGCCTTCTTCAATCGGTCGAAAATCCGATTTATTGAAACCCGCCTTGATGCTGACAGTCCCTTTGGTGGTAAACGCCGTGCCGTTGCGCGCCACGCGTGTGGGCAATACGCAGTCAAACAAATCCACCCCGCGCGCGACCAATTCCACCATCTGTGCCGGCGTGCCGAGTCCCATCGCATAACGCGCCTTGTTCGGCGGCAGAAACGGCTCCGTATATTCCACCGCCTTCATCATTTCCGGTTCCGGTTCGCCCACGCTCACGCCGCCAATGGCATAGCCGTCAAAATTCATGGCCACGAGTTCCTTGGCGCATTCCTCCCGCATTGCGGCATCGCTGCCACCCTGCACAATGCCAAATACCATCTGCCCCGCGGCACGCGGTTGCTCGCGGCATTCCCGCGCCCAACGAATGGTCCGTTCCACGGCGGCGCGCATCTCACGCACCGGGCTGTCGTGCGGCGGGCACTCGTCAAAAACCATGGCGATATCCGATGCCAGCACGCGCTGGATGTTCATGGCTTCCTTCGGCCCCAGGAAGAGCAACGAGCCATCCAAATGGGAGCGAAATTCAACGCCGTGCGGCTTGATTTTGCGGATTTTGGCCAGGCTGAATACCTGAAAACCGCCGCTGTCCGTCAAAATCGGATGCGGCCAGTTGATGAACTTATGCAGGTCACCGGCCGCGCTGATAATATCAAGTCCCGGTCGGATGTGCAGATGATAGGTATTGCCCAGAATAATCTGCGTTCCCATCTCGATCAATTCGCGGGGATCAAGCGCCTTGACACTCCCTTGGGTTCCCACCGGCATGAAGGTGGGCGTGTCAATAATACCCCGGGTGGTCGTCAACCGACCCAGGCGCGCCCGCGACTGCGGGTCCGTTTTAAACAATTCAAACATGAACCGGAGGTTTAATCACGAATCCGTCCGTTTGAACATGCTTTTCTTGCCCGCAACCTGTGCTGCATCGCCCTCCTCAGAGTTGCGCCGGCGACACACCCACGCCCACAATACTGCAGGCTTGAATGACGTTGAGGCCCAACCGCTCGGCTTCTGCCAGCACCTCGTCGGATTCCGTGCCGGGATTGAGCCACAACTCGTCACAACCCTTGGCGGCAATATCAGGCAGCGCCTTCAGCAGGACCGGTGGTGGGAGATACACACTCACCATCTGTGGACGCGCCGGCACGTCTAAAATGCTCTTGAAGGCGGGAATTCCTTCCACCGTTTCTTCCCTCGGGTTTACCGGGTAAACTTCATAGCCTTGCTGTTGGAAGGCACGCACGGCCTTATTCCCGAATTTGGCGCGGTCATTGGATGCGCCGATGATGGCAACACTTTTCATGAGTGAATTATCGGCTGGAATGGCTCCAGCGCAAGTTCCTTCATGCTGAATGCCGTCTTTCCGAAAAACCACTTGGTTCTTGCCATGCCCCGTACCGGTTCGTCATAACTGTTGAGACGTGAAACCTCTGTTCGGCACTGCATGTGTACCATTGCCACACCGAGCCCTCCCAGGTGTTTTGTCCGTACGGTTTTTATTAATTCTGCTCGTTTCCATAACCAGATTTTGCAATCTGGCAACTGCCGATCAGGTCCTGACCAACTCTTCTGGCGCCACACTCAAGGCGGACACAAACGCGACGAAGCCGTTTCAGACCATCAGCCTCGGCAAACCGCCTCGCTCACCGGCGGAATTCAACCCGGATACCGGGGTGCCGCCCATCCCACCCCAATTGTTTAAGGAATCAGAGATTACCCTGCGGCTCGTGCGCAAACCCGATGCGTCCCGCCCGCTGCCACCAGCAGTTTTCAATCCTGACCCCGGTGCGGCATTCCGCCCGCCACCGCCAACCGAGCGGCCTTTCTTTACCAACGAATTTGGGCTGCTGCCCTCGGATGCTGGCGAGCCATTGCCGGAGCACTTAGCCCTGCCCCGAACCAACCTCGTCACCATTCAATTGGAACCTGTTGAGCCACCCGCCAATACTTTGCCTTATGGCTCCGAGCCGCTGGACAAAAATCTGCAATTGCCACGCAAAAATACCCGCAGCAATCGCACCATCGAATACAAATGGGAAAATCCGGATTACCCATTGAGCCGTCAGGGCAAGGGTTTTCCGCCCAACAGCGAACCAGAGCCGGACCGTTGGCGAATCGGTTTCACTCCGTGGCGGCGCTACACCAGCGGAACGACGGAAACCCCCTACGAAACCCCCAAGACCATGCTCTGGCATCCTTATAAGCAAAGTCTGCTCAAAGGGGACGCGCCGATCCTCGGTCAGGACATTTTCTTAAATCTGACCGCCGGGAGCGAAACCGAATTTGAGGGCCGCCGGGTGCCCACCGCCAGCGGCGTCAGTTCGTCGCGGCCCAATTCCTCCGAATTCTACGGTCAAAGTGAGCAGATCTCCGTAATGAATAACTTTTCCTTCACGCTCGATTTATTCAAGGGCGAAACTGTTTTTACGCCTGTCCATTGGGCTTTGCATTTGCAGCCGGTTTACAACATCAACTACATCCAGGCACACGAAACGGGAGTGGTCGCCCCCAATGCTCGCGGCTTCAATGCCGGGAATAACGCCCCGCCGCCGGACAATAGCGGAATTATTAATCCAACCGACCTGGACAATTTGTTGAACGGCCAGGTCACCAGCGGCCCGACCAGTCTCTTTGGCTATCGGAATACCACGCGGACCCGGGAATTCTTTTCCTTGCAGGAGGCTTTCCTCGAGATTCATCTCGGAGATCTCTCCGAGAACTATGATTTCGCCGCCGTCCGCCTCGGCAATCAGGCCTTCAACAATGATTTTCGCGGCTTCCTTTTCAATGACGTCAATCTCGGCTTGCGGATTTTCGGCAACATCGATGACAACCGCTATCAATACAATTTCATGGCCTTGGACCTGCGGGAAAAGGATACCGACTCCGACCTGAATACATTTGATGAACGTGGCCAGCGTGTATTCATCGCCAATATGTATCGGCAGGATTTTCTTTGGAAGGGCTACACCGCGCAACTCAGTTTCGTGGCCAACCTCGATGATGGCGGCACCCATTATGACAGTAACGGAAACATTGCGCGGCCCGCTCCCATCGGCACGGTGGTCCCGCATCACGTTCATGCGTACTACCTAGGCTGGGCCGGTGATGGCCATATCGGCCGGCTTAACCTAAGCCATCAGTTTTATCAGGCGTTTGGCCACGATGACTTCAACGGACTGGCCGGTCGTCCGGTGAACATCAATGCCCAAATGGCGGCGCTGGAACTCTCTTACGACCGTGACTGGATTCGCTACAAAGCTTCGGCCTTTTACGCTTCCGGTGATAAAAAGACGGAAGACGGCACCGCCACCGGCTTCGATACCGTGGTGGATAATCCCAACTTCACCGGCGGACCGTTCAGCTACTGGGTCCGGCAAGGTTTCAACCTCGGCGGAACCTCGGTGAACCTGAAACAGCGCAACAGCCTCGTGCCCGACCTGCGCACCAGCAAGACGGAAGGACAGGCCAACTTCGTCAATCCCGGCGCGCTTATCCTGGGGCTCGGCACGGAAATGGACCTGACCCCAAAACTGCGAACCTTCATCAATGCAAATTACATCCGCCTCATGGAAACCGATTCCATCAAAACCGCGCTCCTGACCGACAAAGTCAGCAACGAAATAGGTTACGACTTGAGCATCGGCTTCCAATACCGTCCCCTGCTTACCGACAACATGATTATCTCCGCCGGTTTTGGCACATTAATTCCTGGACGCGGCTTCAAGGATATTTACCAGACCAGCACCGATCCCGTGCCCGGCTTTAACCCGACAGATAACCGCGGACGGGTCGATGATTTTCTTTACAGCGGCATAATCGCCGTCACATTTACTTACTAGCCAATGATGCTTTTTTGCCTGAACCGAATTACTCAGTTTCGAATGCGAACCATCGCCTTGGTTGCGTTCTTGCTCAGCCCGGGTGCAGTTCCCGCACAGGACAACGGTTTTGGTCCGTCGCTTTCGGCCGAACGCTCTCTGCCCCAATCCATCTCGGCGACATCGCGCAACTTGATCGACCAAACGCTCTCCCAAGCGCACGCCAAAAGCGCGGGTTGCCTGGAATGTCACACCAGCATCGACCAACACACGATGCATTCCAGTCCGAACGTCGTCCTGGGCTGCACGGATTGTCATGGCGGCAACCCCACGCCCGGTCTCACGCAACGCAAAGCTCACGTGGAACCTCGCAACCCGATATTCTGGCAAAGCTCGGCCAATCCCAGCGATTCCTCCGTCCTGTTGAATCATGAATCACCGGAGTTCATCCAATTCGTCAATCCCGGCGATCTGCGCGTGGCCGATAAGGCCTGCGGCCTGTGTCATCAGGAATCGGTGGACCACGTCCAGCACAGCATGATGAATCACGGGGCGATGCTCTGGGGCGCCGCCCTCTACAATAACGGCAGCGTTCCATTTAAGAACTATCGCTACGGCCAGGCGTATGGCGCAGACGGCACGCCGTTGCGCCTGGTGAATCCTGAACCGGTGACTCCCGAGGATATCCGGCGTCATGGCATTCTCCCTTTCATCGAGCCTTTGCCGCGCTTTGCCCTCAGCCAGCCCGGCAATACCCTGCGAATTTTTGAAAAGGGCGGCGAGCGGCAAACCCCGTTGGGAATACCCAATCCTGAGGAACAGCCCGGCCACCCCGCGCGCCGTCTCTCGGAACGGGGCTTGGGCACGCTCAACCGCATCGACCCGGTTTTCCTGAACTTGCAAAAAACGCGGCTGCACGACCCCTTGCTCGGTTTCATGGGCTCAAACAATCATCCCGGCGATTACCGCTCCAGCGGCTGTTCCGCCTGCCACGTCGTTTACGCCAACGACCGCTCCCCCACACATTCCGGATATTACAGCAAATACGGCAATCAGGGCCTCAGTTTCAGTGCTGATGAATCCATCCCCAAGAATGAGCGTGGCCATCCCATCCAGCACCAGTTCACCCGTGCCATCCCCAGCAGCCAATGCATGACCTGCCACATGCACCAAGGGAATCTCTTCGTAAATCCCTATCTCGGCTACATCTGGTGGGACCAGGAATCGGACGGTGAGTTCATGTATCCCACCAAGCAAAAGAACCCCACCGAGGCGGAACTCGCCGAGTCATTGCGAAACAACCCCGAAGCCGCTGCCGCGCGCGGCAAATGGGGTGATAATGATTTTCTTGAAAAAGTGGCGGAATTGAATCCGCAGTTGAAACAAACACAATTCGCCGATTACCACGGCCATGGCTGGGTGTTCCGCGCAGTCTTCAAGAAGGATCGCAAAGGCAATTTGCTGGATTTGGACGACAACATCATCCCGCACGACGACACGCACAAATTCGCCAAAGCCGTTCATCTCAAGGATGTCCATCTCGCGCGCGGCATGCAATGTGTCGATTGCCATTTCCTCACCGACGTGCACGGTAACGGCAATCTCTATGGCGAACCGCGCGCAGCCACCACCATCGAATGCATCGACTGCCACGGCACCATCAAGCAGCGCCCCACCCTGGTCACCTCCGGAAACGGCGGGCAGATCGATCTGAACGCCAGTTCGACGGCTTGGGGCCCTCGCTTTGTTTGGGAAGGCAAAAAATTATTCCAGCGCGCGAGCATGAGTCCCGATGTGCGTTGGGAAATTCCCCAGACCATGGACACGATTGATCCCAACTCGTCGCACTACAATGCCAAGTCCCGTTACGCAAAGACGCTTCAGCGCGATGGCGAAAGCTGGGGCGCTGTGCCGGCTTCAACCGCCGAATGCAAACGCAACCTCGCGCACGACAACTCTTCCATCTCCTGTCAGGTTTGCCACACCTCCTGGGCCACCACCTGCTTTGGCTGCCATCTCCCCATGAAGGCCAACCAGCGGGTGCCGCTCAACAAATTCGAAGGTGTGACCACGCGAAATTATACTTCATATAATCCCCAGGTAATTCGCGACGATGCCTTCATGCTTGGATTGGATGGCACCGTCAAGAGCAACCGGCTGGCGGTCATCCGCTCTTCCAGCGCGGTGATCGTCGGTTCACAAAATGCCAATCGTGAATGGGTCTATTCCCAACAACAGACTGTCTCGGCGGAAGGCTATAGCGGACAGGCGTTCAACCCCCACTTCGCCCACACCACCAGCGGCGTCGGCACCACGAAAAATTGCACCGATTGTCATCTCTCACGGAAGAACGACAACAACGCCATCCTGACGCAATTGCTCGGTTTTGGGAATGGCACGGTCAATTTCTTCGGCCGTTACGCCTACCTGGGCGAAGGAAAAAAAGGTTTGGCCGCCGTGGTTTGGACCGAGCAGGACGAGCCGCAAGCCGCCATCGGCAGCCATCTGCACAAACTGGCTTACCCGGATAATTTTCAGCAGCATGAGGCAAACCATCGCGAGCTCAAACAAGCTTATCATCATGAAGGTGAGGAAATTTTGGACCTCACCTTGCGCGGGGAATATCTTTACACCGCCAATGGTCGTGGCGGCTTTTGCGTTTACGATGTTGCCAATATTGATCAGAAAGGCTTCTCCGAACATATTACTTCCTCACCCGTCTCGTCGCTGGGCCAGCGCACGTATGTCCGCACGAAATACGCAACCTCGGTCACGCTTCCTTCCACGCTCGGCATCGACCCGGCCCGCTCTCACCTGCCCGAAAACGAGGAACAACCGATCCCCATGCTGTATGCCTATGTTTACATTACCGATCGCGAAGAAGGTCTGGTGATTGTCAACGTGGCCACACTGGTCGATGGCAATCCCGAAAATAATTTTCTCAAAAAAGACCTGGCCTTCAATCCGGATGGCAAATTAAGCGGAGCCACCCACTGCTTCGTCGCCGG
>JAQGPA010000062.1 GCA_028293325.1 Pedosphaera sp.
CACCACCGCGATGGAGGCGAAGGTGAGGCGCTTGGCTTTGACGTTTGATTGGCCCTGTCGCACGCGCTTTTGTTGCGCATAGACGGGAACTCGGAGTTTCTTTGACACGGCCTGTTGATCGCAATAAACCGAACAGACATAACCGAACTGTTCCATGCACTTGGGGCAAATCGGTTTTTGACAGACAAAACAATGTTCCACGGCGAGTTCGGTTTTATGTCGCGGGCAAGGCGTTGCCCCTGCAGCTTCCGCCGCAGCTTCGCCGGCGGCAACTGGGGCAGGCGCGGGCGCATGAGCCGCCGTTGACTTAATCTTCAAGGAAGATTGTTGCGGCGGTTGTGGCGCGCTTGGGTTCGGATTGTACGTACGCGGCGCACTGGCCACCGGCGTCGGTGCGCTTGGGGTGGGCAGTTTCGGCAGTGATGGAATCGATGGTTGCGGTGGCAGTGACGGAATCGACGGCGCGGACGGAGTTGCCGGCGCCGCAACTATCGGGATGGCAATGTCGGGCGCTGAAACCACTGGCGCTGAATCGTCGGCGCATAGCCGTTGAAGCTCCGCGTTGGCCAAATCCAGGGCGCTGACATTGCAGCCCGGGCAATTGACGTTCATCGGCATCCGCCCGTTCACGGGAATGACGTCGAAGGAAAACTTTGTGCCGCAGGCGCACTGGATTTTGATGTTCATGTTTACTATTTGGGATTCAACAACACGATATTCGGCGCGTTCGTCAGGTTGAACGCGGATTTTGCCGGACTAGATTGAACGTTGCCGTCGCAGAACATCACATTCCCGCCGTATTTATTGTGATTGTTACCTGGCTGCTTGCCATCCGGCGAAAACAATTGCGCGCCCGCCAGCTTGGGATTGGCATTCACCTGCCGGTCAGACATCAACGGTTGCTCGGCTCCGTCGTTGACCCCATGCCCCATGTAATAGGCATAACTGATCTTGCGGTCGGCGAACGGCTTGGCCTCGGGCAGTGGGCTGTCCTTGGAGCCCGGGCAGGTGAAATACTCCGTGCCGGTGGTGGCCCGCGGCACCAATTGGCTCAACGGTCCTTCGGAAGTTTTGGCCGTGGAAAGAATCGGGAATTGGTCCCGGTTATCGAGGGAATACGCTTTCAACCCGACGTAAACATTCTGCAGGTTCAACTCGCACTTGCTGATTTGCTTGAGCTGATACGTCTTGGAGCCGCCGCTGAAATAAAGCGTGAACAGGACAAAAATAATGGCCACGACAATCAGCAGTTCCAACAGCGAAAAACCTCCCGCGTCTGGTCGCGAGGGCAACGCGCGGCCGCGTGGCAAGCGTTTGCGGAATGGTTCCGAGGTCATGCCCTATTATGCAGCACGCGGGCAGGGGTGGCAATATTTTCCACCCGACAGCCCTGAAAACGGGGTCAAACCCCGATGTCTTCGTTCCAAAGCTGCGGCTTGGCAGTGATGAAATCCCGCATGAGCTGGATGCATTCTGCGTTTTGGAGAATCTCCACCTTCACCCCCTGCGAGCGCACATAGGCTTCCGGTCCCTGGAAGGTGGCGTTTTCACCCACGATGATGTGCGGAATTTTGTAAAGCAACGCCGCGCCGCTGCACATCGGGCAGGGCGAAAGTGTGGAATAAAGCGTGCACCGCTGGTAAACGGAGGCCTGCTGGCGACCGGCATTTTCCAGGCAGTTCATCTCGGCGTGATGAATCACGCTGCCGTGTTGAACGCGCTGATTGTGGCCTCGCCCGATGATTTTTCCATCGCACACCAGCACGGAACCGATGGGAATGCCGCCCGCCGCCAGACCCTTTTTTGCTTCTTCAATTGCCGCCTGGAGAAATGTATCCATAAATCATCAATCAGATTGCCGCCGCAATGGCGTCACCCATTTCGCGGGTGCCCACCTTGCGCGCGTTGGTTTCGCTCGCGCTGAAAATATCACCGGTCCGGTTCCCCGCCGCAATGGCCGCGCTTACCGCATTTTCAATGGCTGCCGCTGCGTCGTTCAACCCAAAGCTATGCCGCAACATCAAGGCCACCGACAGAATCTGCGCGATGGGATTGGCGAGGTTTTTCCCGGCAATGTCCGGTGCGGTGCCGCCCGCGGGCTCGTAAAAGCCGAACGCGCGGTCCCCGCTTTGTGCGCCAAGACTGGCACTGGGAAGCATCCCGAGCGAACCGGCCAACGCCGCCGCTTCATCGCTCAAAATATCGCCGAACATATTCTCGCACAGCATGACGTCAAATTGCGTTGGCCGGAGCATGAGCTGCATCGCGCCGTTATCCACGAACATATGCTCCAGCGCCACGTCGGGATATTCCCGGCTCACCGTCGTCACCACGTCGCGCCAGAGCACGCCGTTTTCCAGCACATTGGCCTTGTCGATGCTCGTGAGCTTCTTGCGCCGCAGCCGCGCCGTGCGAAACGCCACATGGGCAATCCGCTCGATCTCCGGCGTCGTGTAAACCATCGTGTCAATGGCCCGCATGATTTTGGCCTTGCCGCTGCCGCCGGAAATTTCCTCCGTCTTCTTCGGCTGCCCAAAATACATGCCGCCGGTGAGTTCACGCACTACGAGAATGTCGATGCCGTCGCCTTGGCGTTCCTTGCTCAGCGGGCAGGCATGGGCCAGTTCCTTCGGCAATTTGACCGGACGCAGATTGGCGAACAATCCAAACTCCTTGCGCAACCGCAGCAGTGCGGCGCGTTCCGGACGCTCCTCCTTGGGAATGGTCGGGTCGCGGTCCGGCAAACCTACCGAGCCGAACAGGATACAATCCGATTCCTTGCATAGTTGTAGCGTCGCATCGGGCAAGGCTTTTCCGGCGGCGTCGATGCCCGCCCAGCCCACGGGTGCTTCCGTGATTTTCACGGTCAGCGCAAATTTTTTCTCCACCACCCGCAACACCTTGATGGCTTCCCGCATGACCTCCGGTCCAATACCATCCCCGGCGAGGGCGGCAATCTTTAAAACAGTAGAACTCATATTTCGCGCAGGAGAGTAAGGAGCGGTGGGGATTGAGGAAAGCAGATTTTCCCGGTTCTTTTTGCAGTGTCGGGGTTGCGATGGGCATGGGTGGGTGGTAAAAGCGACGCGGTGACCGTAGATGAAGGCCCCTGTAGTTTCCCGGGAGTGGCAGGTTGCTGGAATCATCTGAAACAATAATCGATATTCCACACTCGACATTGCGGGTGCGGCGTTGAAAAATGCGAGCGTGGCACGTGTCGTCATCGAGAATCTAACCAAAGTTTTCAAGGGGCCGGAGGGTGAAACCATCCGCGCGGTCAACGACGCGAGCCTGACGGTGGAAGATGGCGAATTTCTGGTGCTGGTCGGTCCGTCCGGCTGCGGCAAATCCACCACTTTGCGATTGATTGCGGGACTGGAGGAAATCGGCAGCGGCACCATTTCCATCGACAATAAGATTGTCAACGCGGTGGAACCCAAGGACCGGGACGTGGCCATGGTGTTTCAGCATTACGCGCTTTACCCGCACCTGACGGTTTATGAGAACATGGCGTTTGG
>JAQGPA010000158.1 GCA_028293325.1 Pedosphaera sp.
CCTCAACCAGATACAGCGGCTGCGCGCCCATGCCCGCCGGCCACCAAAGTTTTGGCTGTTTGATTTTCAATTCGCCGCGACCCTGGCCATTTGCCAGTTCGATTCTGGTTGTGGCCACCAGTTTGCCGTTGTGCGACACCGACAGTTTGGCGGCGAACGGCCCGGTCGTTGCCCCCACCCTCTCCGCGTTCACTTCAACCTCAAGCGTAACCTGATGGGTGGAATGATTTTGCCGGATAAGCACATCGGCAATTCGCCCCCGGTTGAAGGTCTCGAGACTGATGTTTTTCCAGATGCCGCAGCTTGGCAACACCGGCCCCCAATCCCAGCCATAGCTGCACGGTTCTTTCCGAACCCAGGCGCGCTCCCTGACCCATTTGGCGGGCGCTTGATCGGTTTGTTTCTCTTTGAAGTAGGGAAAAGTGGATTTGAACAAAATCTCAATGGTATTTTCTCCGGCGTGCAAAACCGATTTCACATCAAATTCCCAAAGCCGGAACATGTTGTCCGTGTAACCGATTTCCGTGCCGTTGACCTTGATTTTGGCCAGCGTGTCCAGTCCTTCGCAACGCAATAGCACCCGGTCATTCCTCAAAACCTCGGCCGGCACTTCAAAAGTGCGCTGGTAAAGCCAGTCGCTTTCGCCCACCCATTGCACCGCCTTCTCGTTATCCCGGTAAAACGGGTCAGGAATCTTGCCCGCCGCCAGCAAATCCGTGTGGACACAACCCGGCACCATGGCTGGGACCCAATCTGTCTTGCCTGCCTGCGCCACACGCCAGCCGCCATTCAAACCCAGACGGCGCGGGGTCACAACCGGCGCGGCATTGCCAAGGGAAACCAATGGTTCCCAAGCCAGCGTCGCCACTGTGGCCATCATGGTCGTGACCGCAAACTTTCGTCTGTTTAGTTTATGTTCCATAAAATGGATCGCGGTTTTAAAAATGCCGTCGGCACGGATCTCAAGCCGTTTGCTTCATTTAGAGCCGAGTTCGATGACGGAGGCTTCAAGGGCGTTTGCGCATGAAGGCACGATGCCGTCAAGCATCAGTTCTTCGCCGGTGAACGTCCTGCCCTCCTGCCGCATGGCAGCACGACCGGGCGCGGGATTCAACTCGTGGATCCAATAATTTTTTGTCAGGTCAAGTCCCTGCGGATGCACTGCCGTACCCCGGCCTTCCTTCAATTGATACACAAACAACACCGCCCGCGCTTGATCGGGCGAAACAAAATCAATCGCACCGCGAAATCCCTGGTGCGGGTCTTCCAGCCGATACAGGTCGCCCAACGCCGTGACCTTGCGAATTTCTTTGTAAGCGCTGATGGCCCCTGCGCAGATGGCCTTATCCTGTGCCGGCAACTTGGTCAGGTCGAGATCCATGCCAAAACGCGCGCTCATCGCAACGCTGCAGGCGAAGTGCATCGGGCGATCACCCGAATGCGTGACGTGACTGGCAATGGCCATCATTGGAAAGAAATAGGAGTAATCCCATTGCATGGACACGCGGGCGACCGGATCGGTGTTGTCGCTCGGCCAGAATTCATTGAAGTATTTCAGCGCACCATAATCCACCCGTCCGCCGCCGCCGGAACAGAGCATCAGTTCCGTGCGGGGAAAGGTCTCCGCCGTTTTAGCCATGAGTGTGTAGAGGGCATTCACGTAATCTATCCAAAGATGAGATTGCCGGTCAGGTGCGAGATACGAAGAGCCCGGCTGGGTGAGGTAGCGGTTGCAATCCCATTTCGCGTAGGTAATACCGGACGCGCTCAAGATGCTTTCGATGGTGTTCCATTCAAATTTCTGCACGGCGGGTCGCGTCAGGTCGAGCACAAGCTGGTTGCGCTGCAGTTCCAATTCACGGTTCGGCTGTCGAATCACCCAATCAGGATGCTCATGGAACAGCACGCTGTTCGGATTCACCATCTCGGGTTCCATCCAGATGCCGAAGCGCAAACCGGCTTTGACCGCCGCCGCCGCCAGCGGTGCCAGGCCATCCGGCAGACGCGAACGATTCGGCTGCCAGTCGCCCAAGCCGGCGTGGTCGTTGACGCGGGCGTATTTGTTACCAAACCAGCCATCGTCCAACAGGAATAATTCCACGCCTAATTCCTTCGCCGGAGCAAAAAGACTGACAATACGGTTGAAATCAAAATCGAAACCGGTGGCCTCCCAGTTGTTCAATAGCACGGCGCGGGTTTCATGGCCGTCGCGCATGCCGAAATCCCGTGCCCATGCGTGCAGTTTCCGGCTCATCCCACCCAGGCCGTCAACGCTCCAGACCCAGATCATCTTCGGCGTCACAAAAGGTTTCCCGGGTTTCAGGTGATATTGGGAAGCAAATGGATTCACGCCGCACAAGACGCGAATGCCATCGCCATTGTCGTCAAAGGCACATTGAAAACTGCCAGACCATTCCAGCGACCCGGCCAGCACGCGACCACTGTTCTCTGACGGCGGCCCGTCCAGTGATAGCACAAAGGAAGGATTACGGAATTGATCCGCCCTGACCCCGATTTTGGAATCCAGAACCTTTGTGCCGGGCGTGATTTGTTCGGTGATCGGGGACAACATTTCCTTCGCCCAATCACCAAAAAAATGCGTCAGATAAACGTTCGTGGCCGGGAGCAACATCGCTGTCGAAGCCATCCGTTCCAATGTCACCGGGCCGGACTCGTGATGGGTAACTTCCACCCACTGTTCAATGACATCGCGCTCATGGTCGGCACAATAATTTAACATCACCTCCAACGGATAAGCCGGGTCGTGCAACTTGATTTCGGTAATCTCGCGACCGGTGACATCGTTTGTTCGTGTGATGCCTTGAAAAATCAAGGCCGTCGAAGTGTTCCCATCGGCGTGGACGACTTGCAGCGCCGGCTCCCAAATATATCCGTCGCCTGCCTGTGGATAGACTTCATCCGTCCGCAGCAACTTGCCGCCCGTATCCGACGCCCCAATGTTGCGTTGATAGAGCCGCCCGTCCTCACCCACTTCAAAATTCAGAGCGAAGTTCCTGGTGTTCACGCTGAATTTTTCACTGGGCGGGAGCACCAGCGGCATGGCCGTGCCAGCTTGCATGATGATACGAGCATCCGCCCAGTCCGCGTGATCGCTGCTTGCACCATCACCGCCGTCCGTTACGCGCAAACCAAGGACGGTCACACCGGCAAGATTCACATCCACCGGGACAGCCGCCTGTCCGCCGGTCAACGCCCCGCTCTTCCATAAAACTTTCCCATTGCCCGAAACCACGAACTCCACGCTGCCTTGAGCCCCTGCGCTGTCGTCAACGCCAACTTCGGCAGTGAAACGTGTCGCCCGGCCGTCAAGTTTTACCCGAAAATTGCTGGCCGCGTGTGTGCCCACGCCGTGGGCAAACTGCTTTCCGCCGATGCTGATCGGTTTTCCAACGATACCCAAGTCCGCCCTGGCCTCGCCCCATCCTGTCGTCATCTGCCTGAGATCAAGCGACGAAAGCAAAACCGTTTCGGCAAACAAGGGAGAGGCGGCGAACACCAAAGCGACCATCACAAACCGGCAGACACACGGGAATTTCATATTGCTAGATTGCAGAAAACAGTGTTGAAATCATTCGTTAGCTAAGAACCGCAAATCTGTTACGCGCCTGTCCGCATCAAGCTGACAAACCGACACGGATACAAAGCTGCCAGCCGGTGGAACTTTTTCCGGCAACCGTGCCGCAATGCTTTCGCGCGGCGGTAACAGCCAGTGAATCGTCATCTGCGTTCGTCGGTTCGATGGCCAGATGGTGATGCCCATGCCAACCGCCACGCGTCAACCAAAGTCCCAAAGTATTATTCTCGGCTGAATCCCACACAAATGCCAGACGGTCACCCTTGTCCCGATTGTGGATTGCCGCCCAACCCTCGTTGACCGGTCGCGCAAAAATTTTCGCGCAGCTCTGGTCCGGAATCGCCGAGGTCACAGCATCAACCCAAGCTTCGCCGTTTAACAGTTCACGCGTTGAATCAGGCAGTTCCAGTTGATCGCCAGCCTCCAGGCGAAGCAAAGGATGCATCGCCCACAGGAAACTTTCCTCGTTGGTGCTCAGGTTATGCAATTTGTAGCTAATGAAGACATTGTTTCCTCGCAGCTCAATCGTCCGCTCGAACTCAAACGGGGAAACTCTCAATCGCACCCTGGTTTTCAAAATGCCGTTTTCCCAGGCTTCGGCATCCAGCTGCCACGGCATGCTCCAGATTTCGCCATGGTCGGGCAGTTCCCGTCCTTGCCAGAAACAGGGTTCAATCGTCGGAAAACATTCGTCAATGCCGACGAGCGGACTGGCGGAAAAATCATCACGGAGATCGTTTTTAAAAAGCCTCGCACCGTCCGGTGGATGCCACAGCCATTCGCGCCCGGTCCGCAAATCCTTCAACGAAATGATTTTCGCCCCCAATTCCGGCACCACCGCCAACTCGACCTCTTCATTGGCAAGCACATGAACGGCAAAACCCTGAAGCCACCGCATGCGGGATTGATTGGTGAGCGCTTTCATGCTGGTAAGCCTCTCAATTCAGCGTCTGGGCGTCTTTCAAAATTGTCCGGCGAATATAATTGAACACGCTTCAACGTCGCACTGAAAAATATGTTCAGGTTGTTTGCGTTCATCATCATGATTCCATCCCTCCCAAAAGGTCGGCCGCCATCGCATGATTTGGATCACGCCGGAGCACGGTCTGCAACAGCGACCCGGCTTTTGTCTTTTGACCCAAACCCAGCCGCGCCTGCGCCTGTAAAAAAATTGCCGCCGTGTCTTGCCGGAATTGGATGTCGTCCGCAAAAATCAGCATTGTCGGCAGTGACGTCGCGAAATAATCAATCTTCGCCCGCGTCTGGTGCAGCTTCTGTGCAAAAGCGAGCAAGTCCCGGAAAAGTTTTCCGGCCTTGGCGCGCCGACCGAGTTTTGTCCATGCCAATGCCGAGTAATAAGTCATCTCGCTAAACGCGCGAACGCTCATTTCCTGGAAGTCGCCCTTAAAATTCGCCGCGGTCAGCCATTGTTTCTGCGCGGCCTTCTGCTCACCCAATCCTTCCAGCGCACATCCAAGCCAGTAATAAATGTCGCTTTGATTGGCGAGGAGATGCCTGCCCTCGCCCAGATTGGCCGGTGAATTTAGCGCGCTTTCCAAATGCGAACGTGCATTTGTAAATTCTCCACGAGTCAACGCGGACCGGCCCAACGCCAAATGCGCACGGACGTGCTGGCCAAGCGGTCCGCCTTCGCCGCCCTCCCATGGCTGAAACCGGCGGCTGGAAACCAATTGACCGGCTTTCTCATGCTGGCCGGTTTGATTGTAAAGCGCGCAAAGTTCAATGCTCAAATCGTCCCGTTGCCGGACAAGACCGGAATGCTTTTCCAATTCACGCAAACGTATTTCCGGTTTTTCACCAAGCCGCTTCCAAAGCTGGTCGCGCTCATAAAGCAACCGGGCGTCCGCCGGATCGGCTTTGAAGGCCTGGTCATAGGCAGCTCTTGCCCTGGCCGGTTGCTGACGGATGTTGAAGTAGCCGATGCCCAGATTGCGCCAGACAATGGAAAAATTCCGATCGAGCCTGGCGGACTTTTCCCAAAGCTTGATGGCTTCATTTTGGCGGCGGCGATCGTAAAACAGATTGCCAAGATAGTAAGGCGCTTTGGGGTCGCGCGGATTTATGCGCATTGCGACCTCAAGCACCGCAATCTCCTCCAGACGGGACGGGAAACAATAGTCCGGCGGCAACGCGGCGGCTTGTTTGAAATTTTGTAACGCACCGTTTTTGTCCCCGCGCCCTTCGTTGAGCCAGCCAAGCGTATAGCACACGATCGGCAGGGCGCCCAGACTTTGGTCCGGCAAATCCTTTGCCGGCGCGGTCGCCCGTTGCAACAGCTGGATGGCTTCACTCACAAAACCAGAACGCGTAAAATCGTGAGCCAGGTCGAGTTGCGTCTGCAAATCGCAATGGTGGCCACTCGCCAGGACTTCACCATTGAGATGCCGCGCCCACCAATCGAGCGGATCAAGCTGCAATGTGGATTGCAGCAGCAAGTCCGCCTCGCTGTTTTTGTCCAGCCTGCGCAGAGCCATCACTTTCAGATTCCGCGCACGCAAATTGTCCGTGTTAAAGCGCAGGGAATGATCCAGATGCTCCAGCGCCGTGCGCCAGTCACGTCGAGTGCAATCAATCTCAGCCAGCGCATGATAACCCGCTGCGGCCCAAGCCTGATTCCAGGTTGCCTTGTAAAAAGCAGTGTAAGCGTCCCGGTCGCGTTTAAGATAGCGCAGGCACAAGCCGAGATTGTAGCAGGCTTCGCCGTCATAGGGATTTGAGTTGCGGAGCGTGAGCCGTTCGATGGCCCGGCGAAAACACCTTTCGGCATCGGTAAATTCGCCCCGCCGCAGGTGCCACAGACCCATTGCATTATTGCAACGCGCATCGAGCGGATCGCGTCGCAAAGCTTCCGCCCAATACAAAACTGGCGAGCGCGTGGCGTGCCGGTATTGGTCAAGATGCAAGCCCGTGATGAAAAGTTCGTCGGCGCTCGTGATTGTTTTTGGCGCGGGCGGCTCAGTGGCTGGCGGCGGAACTTCGGCTTTCACGCGTGGCTTGGGCTGATGGGAAATCAACTCCTGTCCATGGCAATCCGCAACCCGGATGCATATATCGTTTTCAACGACGCCGCGTGGCAATTTGATTTTCTCCACCAACGGCAAAGCCGGTGAGAGGTCGCGTGTAAAGCATCCCAATTGTCCGCCCTTGGTGGCGATGGTCACGACCGCTTGCGGCTGCTTGCTCGTGACAGCAACGCCGAGGTGCAGTTCACTTTTCACAGCGCGCAAGCTGATGGCTGCCTCAAGATTGGCGTGCCCGGCCGGACCAATTTTTTGGATCGGATACCAATACTGGCTCCACGATTTGGTTTCGCCCGGCTGGAGAAAACTGAAGTCGGGTTGATTATCGGTGTAAACGCCCGCCATGATTTCGATGTATGGCCCGAATTCACCCTTGGCATCAGAATCCGTCAGATTGCGATCCCACGCATGGCCGAACTCGTGGTTGCCCCAAGTCCACTGTTTCTTGCCGGGAGAAATGTGATGATTCGCGTAATGAACAATGCCCGCCTGCGCCGCATGGTCGTAGCCGCCAAAAAAATCCTCCCGGCTGCCCATGCACATGTAGGAAGTCGGCACTGGGATGTTCGCGTAGAACGACAAATCATTTGGCGCATAATCGACCGGGGCTTTGCCGCCACAATTCGGCGGAATAAAATTTGCTGGCCGATCCGATGCAGGAACGCCTTTGCGTCCGCGCTCGCCGTAATTCACGCCGTAATAATGGCCCTGGCAGAACGGGTATTCACTCATCGAACGGCGCGCGTGGTCGGCGACATACCCGACATCCGGCGGGAAGAATCATTGATAGGCTTCTTGCACGCGCGTGGCTACATTCGCCCACCACAAAAAAGTCTGCACTAAGGGCGTTCGATTGTAGGCACGGACTTTGAGCTCTAGAAAGCTTTTGCCGGGATGCAGGCAAACGCCGTGCATTCCTTTCATGCGGCACATCGGATCGTGGTCGCTGCACCAGATTGTTTTTGAGCCGTCCGCGTGTTCCTCGATTTCGAAATCCACCGGCAGAAATG